>CAZSXD010000021.1:0-12287 GCA_964611075.1 uncultured bacterium | reverse complement strand
ATGACGGAAAGCAGAACGAACAGCAGGAGAAGTTTCGCGAAGAAAGGGATCCTTGCGGCGCGCAGCCGCAGTATCAGGTCCCCGAGCCGCGGCGAGATCCTCTGAGCGAACCTTATCGTGGCCTCTTCCCCCGTCAGATAGAAGTAGGCGATGAAACCTATGAGTATATAGACCATCCTGAAAAGCAGCAGCTGCCATGTCAGCTTCAGCGAGGCGACCTCGAATATCTGCAGGCACGCGAACATGAGGCCTATTGATTCGATGAACAAGGGCTTGGAAGGCTTCCTGATGTCCTTTATCAGATTATAGGCCGAGAGGATCCCGAGGGGGGCCAGGGATCCCAGGATGAGCATGAGCGCCGGGACAGGGGGAACGGCGCACTGTATCCCCCAGAAAGTGGCGGACGTGAGCTTGAGCGCCTGACCAAGGGTCAAGGCGTAAGCCGCAAAAGCATAAAGAGCGCATATATACGCGGCGGTCCTGCTTTTGACGAAATATAAAAGTAGTGGTATCGGCTGAAGGAACAGGATGAGGTTCATAGAATATGACAGGGGTTTGTAGACCGAAGGCATGTTCAGCCAGCCGAAGACGTTCATGACCATATATATGAGCCAGTAAATGCCGAAAATGTTCAGGAAAACCGTTAAAGAGACGTCTTCACGGGTCTTCCGGACTTTAAGTGAGATCAGGAACGACGAATACAGGCAGCTGAACGATATCAACGCGCATATTATGATGCTGTAAAGGATGCCGGTTCTAAGTATGATCATATTCTCCGGTCATGAAGCATAGGTCATTATTGCGCGATCTTTGCCTTATCCAGCAGGCCCATTTTTTCCTGATCAAAGGTGAACACCATGAGAAGCTCAGGATCCTTCAGGGCATCCATCGAGCCTCCGGCAATGCCGTAAGTGGCTATCCTTACCGTGCCCGCTTTGTCCTGGAACATCACCTGGAAAAAACCGGGGCTCAGATTATTGAGCGAAATTGGCGAGCCCCAGGATGCGGGCGGTTTCGGGAAATGGTATTTGTAGATCGAGGCGGCATGGGAAAGCGAGCTCAGAAAGACTATGGCAATGAACAAAAGAAAAAACCTTTTCATAATACCCCCTCGCTCTCTCATTATATTAGAACCTGCATGAAAAGGAAAGAGACAGAACATGATCGATGTAGCTTCCGTACCCGAGGGCGGTCTCATCATGATCAAGAGTGGAGCGGTAGTTCGTGAACATGTACCTTACGTCCGTTGAAAAGTTCCTCTTGATGACCTTTGTGAAGGTAAGATCGAGGATGTACGCATTGTCGCGCCTTATCGAATCGCCGATCGGGTCATTGTTCAGGAAGCTCTTGTTCACCGCTTTTTGCAGGATGGACAGCTTGCTCATGAAAGGGAAGGGGACCAGGAAGGACATCGAAAATTCATCGGACCTGCTGGCCAGGGCATCCGCCCTTGTGTCGGACAGTATGCTTTCATATTGCAGGTAGGTCAGCGAGTTCAGGTATTGTTTGATCCCGAATGAGGGATTGTGGCTGTCATAGGCCTCATAGGAGGAGGGATCATAATATGTCGTGTTCGCCCCCAGATATACGCTTGTCCACGCGATGCGGTCGCCAAAGGCGTTGAAAGTGAGCCGCACATCCGAATAATCGCTCGTGTAGTACGGCTTGCTTTTCAGGCGGACCTGGGCCTTTCCGTAAGAAAAGGAAAGGTACGATCCGAGGATCACGGGGGCGTACAGTGCGATATCCGCGCTTCCGCCGTCCTCATTGTATTTCCCGTTCTTGCTGTACGTGGAGGTGAACCCGCTGCAGGAGAGCAACATGGGCTTATATGAATATAAGGCGGGCTTATATGATATCAATAGCCGTCCTGTTGACCTGTTGTCCGCTCCGTCGGCCACAAGGGCCGGGCTGTACGTGATATTATCATCGTCCTCGTAGGCCACGCTCAATGAGCCCTCCAGGTCCTTTTCGGGCTGAGGGGCGTATATGCCGAGGTCGATCGCCTCTATGTATGACATTGCAGCCGCTCCCCACGGCGAATCCTTTGCTGCCTGGGCGATCATGCCGAACTCGCTCCTTGACTCGGTCATTTTATCAGAATGATAAAGAGCGACGGCGTAGTAGAACCGGTATTCTATGTTGTTCGGGTCCTCATACACGGCCGTTTTAAGCTCATTCACGGCGTCGACATATCTGCTGTTGTTAAGCGCCTGCATTCCCGCATCATAATGCAGCGATTGGGCATACGAACATATCGGGAAAATGAGGATTATTAAAATAACAGGATATGCCTTGAAGAACGATTTCATTGATTTCAATCAATATCCCGGCAACTTGCCTTGATCCCTCTCCTCCTCAGGTGCAGGCTGGGTTGGGGGCGGCACAGGAGCCGCTCCGGGGATGGATGGGGGAGCGGGGGGTTGTCCCGGCCGCGGATATTTATTGTAAGTGTCGTCAGGTAGTGATGGCTTTCCTTTTTCAAACTTTTGCTTTCGCGGCGGCGCCCACGGCTTCACCTCTCCCTTGAAGGACCTGGGTGGTGCCCATGCCTTTGCGGGGACTTCAACCCCTTTCGGCGGCGCCCACGGCCTTACCTCTCCTTTGAACGCTTTCGGCGGCGCCCACTGCTTTCCGCCGTACAGCTGCTGTCCCGCGTAAAGCCGGCCGGCGCATACCAGCATGCCGCCTAGAAATATCAAAAGCAGAAACTTTTTATTCATTTAACCGTTGATCCCACCGTTTGCTCGACCTTGTCGAACGCGAAAACCATAAGCAGCTGGGGGTCCTTGAGCGTGTCCATGGAGCCTCCGGCAATCCCGTATGTGGCGATCCGAACTATACCGTTAGTGTCAATGTACATTATCTGAAAGAATCCGGGGCTGAGGTTGTTGAATGACACCGGCTTGCCCCATAACCTGGGCGCTTTCGGGAACGAGTAGGTGAATACCGAGCAGAAAGAAGGGACCGCGATGACCAGGATCAGAACGAGCATCAGAAGGCATTTCTTCATTTAAAACTCCCCTTTCCTTAGCTGACCGAAGTATATTTTAACAATTTTTCATTGTAAAGCAAAATCGGGCACTGTATAATCCTGGCCTTGGAGGTGAGTTATGACGAAATATCAGCTTATCGTGCTTGCCCTTCTTGCATCAAGCATTCTGGCGGCTTTGCTGGGGGCAATGGGCGGTTCAAGCAAAGGGACGATCTCCACTCTTTCCAAGTTCTTTGCGGCCGTCACATTATTCCTGATCCTTCTTATCGGATACAGGGCATTCTTTTTGATCAGGTAGTAAGGTTAGCGCCCCAGAATGAATTCTGGGGAATAATATTTCCCCACATTTGAATGTGGGGTTGTCGTTTTTATTATGCTTAAAAAATGGAAACAATATAAAGAGGACCTGAAAAAGAACAATAAATTCCTCTACCACGTCGTCGACTGGGTGGAATCGATCGTGGTCGCACTGCTCCTTGCCCTCATCATCAGGCAGTTCGCTTTCCAGACCTCCGAAGTGATGTCGGGCTCGATGATCCCGACACTCCTCGTAAAGGACAGGGTGATCGTCAATAAGCTGGCATACAGATATTACAGGGAGCTGAAGAGGGGAGATGTGGTCCTTTTCAAGTCACCGATCCCGCCGCAAAGGGACTTCATAAAAAGACTGATCGGACTTCCGGGAGATGAGATCAAGATACGCAGCGGCATATTGATGATCAACGGCAAGGTCGTCGACCAGAGCAAATGGAACATCCAGTGGGATTCAAATAATTTCGGGCCCTTCAGGATCCCTGCCGGCTCGTATTTCTTCCTCGGCGACAACAGGCCGGATTCATATGACAGCAGGTTCTGGGGGCCGGTGCCGAAAGCGAAGATAATAGGGAAGGCGGAATTCATTATATGGCCGCCGTTGAGGATCAGGTTGCTTGCCCCGTAGAGATGCTTTGCATTCTTGCGGGGCTTACTGCAAATTGATAAATTTCGCCACGAAAGGATAGTACTTCACGAAGACAGGCCCGAACACCAGCGACACGATGGACATCAGCTTGATCAGGATGTTCATTGCCGGTCCGGAAGTGTCCTTGAACGGGTCCCCTACGGTATCCCCGACGATCGCCGCCGCGTGAGTGGGCGTCCCCTTTCCTCCAAGAGCGCCGTCCTCGATATACTTCTTCGCGTTGTCCCATGCTGCGCCAGAGTTCGCCATCATGATGGCGAGCATCACGCCGGTAACTGTTGCTCCGGCCAGCATGCCCCCGAGAGCTTCCGGACCAAGAACTATGCCCATCAATATCGGGGCAAGTACGGCCAGAACGCCGGGGACTATCATTTCCCTGATCGCGGCCGCGGTGCTTATATCAACGCATTTCATGACATTGGGCTTCGCTTTTCCCTGCATGAGGCCCTTTATTGTCCGGAACTGCCTCCTGACCTCTTCCACCATCTTGAACGCAGCGCGGCCGACAGCCTGCATTGTGAGCGCGGCGAACACGAAAGGCAGAAGGCCGCCTATGAAAAGGCCCACAACGACCGTGGAGTTCGTTATATCGATGGACTTCAAGCCCACTGTCTGCGTGTACGCGATGAAAAGGGCGAGCGCGGTCAGGGCTGCCGAACCGATCGCAAATCCTTTTCCGATGGCCGCGGTCGTGTTGCCAAGAGCGTCGAACCTGTCGGTGATCTTCCTCACCTCTTTGGGCGCGCCGGACATCGTCACTATCCCTCCCGCGTTGTCGGCGATCGGGCCGTAAGCATCGACCGACATTATGATCCCGACGGTGCCGAGCATTCCTACCGCGGAGATCGCTATGCCGTAAAGCCCGGCGAACTGATGCGCGACAAGTATAGCGGCGCATATCGAAATGACCGGAAGTATAAGGCTCTTCATGCCAAGCGCCAGGCCCTGGATGATGAGAGTGGCACTTCCCGTCTTTGCGGACCTTGCGAGCTCCTCGACCGTCTTTCCGGACGTGAAATATTCAGAGATTATACCTATGGCCATTCCCACCACTATGCCGGAAAGGATCGCCGCGAAGACACCGGTGCCGGGAAGGAACAGGTTCACCAGGAAGTATGAGGCGATTATGTATACTATCCCGGCCGTGTATGTCGCGTACCTTAATGCTATCTGAGGATTGATCGAATTGAAGACATTGACGAAGAAAGACCCGATTATCGATGCCAATGTTCCCGCTGATATCAGCGCCAGAGGGAGCATCATCCAGCTGAGCTGTGATGTGGCCATCAGTGCGCCGACCGCCATTGTGGCAACGACCGATCCGACATACGATTCAAAGAGGTCAGCGCCCATGCCGGCAACGTCGCCGACGTTATCGCCGACATTATCGGCTATCACTGCCGGGTTCCTAGGATCGTCCTCCGGGATGCCGGCCTCCACTTTCCCCACCAGGTCAGCTCCCACATCCGCGGATTTGGTGTATATCCCGCCGCCCACCCTTGCGAACAGAGCGATCGAGCTTGCGCCCATGGCAAACCCGCTGATCACACCGCTTTTTGTGATCGGGTCGGGGAAGAAGTAGTAAATTATCGCAAGACCCAGGACTCCAAGGCTTGCGACCGACATCCCCATTACCGCGCCGCCGGAGAAGGCGACCGTCAAAGCTTTCCCTTTGTTCTTTTTGACCGCTGCCTGGGCCATCTTGACATTGGCACGGGTCGCCGCTGTCATGCCGATCAATCCCGCCATGATGGAGCAGAAACCGCCCAGAACGTACGCCATCGCAGTGTAAACATTAATAAAAATGGAAAGGACGGCGAACATGAAGACCATGAAAAAGGATATGGCAAGGTATTCCCTTTTTAGGAAAGCCATCGCTCCCTCGCGGATCAGGGAGGAGATCGCCTCCATTTTTTTGTTGCCTTTTTCGCTTCTTACCACGACCAGCAGGAGATAGAAGGCGAAAAGCAGGCCAAGAACACCGGTAGCAAGGCAGGCAATGTTCGAGGACAGGTCAAGCATTCTTTACCACGATACCTTCTATGGTGTCGGCGACGTCCTCGCATTTATCTATTGCGCCTTCGAGGTGGTTGTATATATCGCGCCATTTCAGTATCTCCACTGCGTCCTTCCCGTCCGAGAAAAGCTCGGCAATGGCGGACTTGTGGACAAGGTCCCCCTCGTTCTCAAGCCTGTTCAGTTCGACGCAGTAGTCAAGGGTGCGTCTTGTGTGCTTCGGATCCCTCAGGCTGTTGATGGCCTTTCCCATTATCTCGATCGCGGATATGAGGATCTCGGCCAGCTTTATTGCCTGCGGGGTGGGATTTGCCACCTTATAAAGAGCGAACCTGTCGGCCGTCGCCAGGATGAAATCGAGCACATCGTCAACCTCGCTTGTTATCTGATGGATGTCCTCCCTGTCGATGGGGGTTATGAACGTCCTGTTGAGCTTGTCGAAGATCTCGTGGGTGATTATGTCGCCTTCGTGCTCGATGTCCTTTATGGCCTTTACCTTATGTTCGATATTTATGTATTTTTCAAGCAGGTCCTGGAACGCCTTGCCGCCCTCGTAAAGGTTTTTCGAGGCCCTCTCGAACATCTCGAAGAATTTCTCATCCCTGGGAAAGAGCTGGAACATTGTTCACCTTTCTAGTTCACTCAAAAAACCTTGTGAATTTTACATTAAGCAGGGGTATAATGCAAACGCTTTCAGATGAACACGGCTCAGAACATATCGATCGCTGCGGCTTTTTTTGCGGGAGTGATATCGTTCTTTTCCCCCTGCATCCTTCCGCTGATACCGACCTATTTCGCTTATATGACCGGCATTTCATTGAAGGATATGAAGGAGCGGCGCGATATTAGGCCTTTGATATTCGCCCACACGTTGTTCTTTGTCATCGGATTTACCGTTATCTTCGTCATGCTTGGCGCTACCGCAACGCTCATCGGGAATCTGCTTGTCGAATATCAATGTCTTATCAGCAGGATCGGGGGGATTGCGGTAATCATCATGGGACTTTATATTCTGGGAGCGTTGAATCTCCCGTTCCTCGGCGCCGAGAAGAAATCGCACGTCAGGTATAAGCCGGCGACCCTCGCTGGTTCGTTCGTCATCGGGATCGTCTTTGCCGCCGGGTGGACGCCGTGCGTGGGTCCAGTTCTTGGGTCGATATTGCTGCTGGCCTCATCACAGGAAAGCGTCAGCGTGGGGATCCTCCTGCTGGCCTTTTATTCACTCGGGATCGGCATCCCGTTCCTCATTTCCTCGCTGGCGATCAATGTTTTCCTCGTTCTTTTCAACAGGTACAAGAAATACCTGGATATCGTCAACATGGTAAGCGGCGTGTTCCTTATCGTGGTCGGCATTATCCTGCTGATGAGATGCTCATACTGGCATTAGCCTTCTAAAATTGCTTTTGACCGGTTCCTATCGTATAATTTCACACGGTCTTTGTTTCGGAGAGGTAGCAAAGTGGTCAAATGCAACTGACTGTAAATCAGTCGGCTTATGCCTTCGCAGGTTCGAATCCTGCCCTCTCCATTTGACTTTCACAGCTTAATGGATTAGGGTACTAACCTGGAAGTTCAAAAAGGGGGTATTCGTATGAAAAAAGTCTCGATCCTTGCCCTGCTCGTGATGCTCGCGATCGTATCGGCCTCTCCCGCTTTCTCCGACTATTTCAGCAAAAGCTATCTTGCGAACGATCTAATACTTTCGGATAATTTGAATAAAGGTGAGATCGACCTATCGGCAAAAGCGGAATACTTGACCATAGCGGAGATTTATATTGATAACAGCGATATAATGCTGGAGCCGCTCACCAAAACGGGCATATCATCCTTTACCTTTCTGGTGGTGCCTTTAAGATTCTCGGTGGGCTTAACGGATAATTTGACCGCCAGGCTTACGGCGCCTTTCGTAAAGATCGAGGAAAGCATAAGGGATGACGGAGCCTTTACAGGCTACGGACTGGGGGATTCGAAACTTGAATTCCTCTATATGTTCACAAAGGAATCGGCCGACCTTCCGGGGATAGCGCTGAACATAGGCGCGACGATGCCCAAGGGAACAAATATCAATTCCCTCGGGATGAATGAATTTCCTTATGGCACAGGTGCCACAGATGTGTATGTCTCGGGCATATTAGCCAAAAAGATCGGAGAGATCGATTCAAAATTTCTGGTCGGGTACGCCTCAAGAGGGAAGATAAAGTGGGGAACGACGAATATCGATCCTGGGGATGCCATCATGCTCTCCGCTGCGGGGTCAGGAATGATGAATAAAGACCTTGAAGTGGGGGCGGAAATTTCAGGATTCTTTACGGGAGAGGACAATGTAGATTCCGCTGGTTTAGATACTACTACTCAGGACAAATCCCCCGTTACGGAGATCAGGGTAAGCCCGTATATCACGCAGAAAGTGGGGGAGGGGATGCACGTCAAATATCTTGTCGAGGTACCTGTGACCACAAGAGCCTCACTGTCCCCGTCCGACTTAATTTTACATGAGATGAGGGGCGTGAACGTTTCGATCGGGTTCAGCTGGCTGATATAGAACGGATCACAGTATCTTCCAGACCTGGGCGCCGCCGTTCATGTAGACCCTTCTGTACCTTGACGGCCGCCCTTCCAGCTCGACACTGCTGAGCTCCGCAGCACCTAGACGTTTGGCGCCTATATATATGTATGAGGCGCGCCGGGCCTGTATGCTTCTTCCGGTGACTGCAGGGATCCAGACCCCCGCGTCGCTTTCATTCACAAGAAAAACAGCTTTTCTGTTGACGGTTTGATCTATCCATTCAAAAGCTTCCAGGTCGGCACGGGTCACCGGGCATCTTGAAACCGAAATATAAAGGTAAAAGATGAGATAGTTAACGACGGCGAAGACTATGAGGACCATCCAGACGGACCTGTAACGCCCCAGCTTCTTGAGGACGGCCGATATCGCAAGCGACAGGGGCAGGAGCAGAAGCATAAGAAGTCCCTTCGTGGTGAAAAGAACATGCCAGCCTGAAAAAGCAGCGATAAGCGGGACAGCGGCCAGAGCCAGCCGGCGTCCCGAAGGTCTTCCATGGCCGCCTTTCATCAGGGAAAAAGATATCAGCAGGAACGAGAAGTAAAAGGCCAGAAGGCTCTCCCCGGAACCGATCAGGTCCTGCGGCCAGGCGAAAAGGGAGACCGCGAGTATCGATGCGGCGGCGACAAGATGTCTTTTATAAAGTCCGGTAAGCATCAGGTAAAGGGAGAACGACAGGAGGACATAGGAGAAACAGAACATGAAGAAAGTTGAATACTGGGGTTCTGCGCCGCCGACGATGGAGAGCGCGGCGGCAATGAGCTCAGACCCCGAGCTGTCCGACTGAACGCGGTCGTTCTCGAATATCAGGCGGGCGCTATAGGCGCTCCGGGCGGCTTCCTGTCCGGCAGGGAGCGGCTGGATCAAGAGGGGTGCGGTCCTTGCAAAGATGAGCGCGATGAACACCAGGAAAATGATCAGTTCGGTCCTGTCAGCTGCGTTGCCGTCGGACAGGATCTTTTTGCGGAAGGCGAACAGAAGCATGACGGAGAACAAGAACACGAGGTATATGTAACCGGTCAGGGAAATGTTCAGGTATTTGAGCGGCAGGGCCGACGCGGCATAGAAGGACATTGAAAGCCCGATCACCAGGCAGAAGCGCTCCGCAAGCCCCCTTTTATTGAAGTCAGCCCATCTTAAGGCCAGCAGGCCGGGAAGAAAGAAAAGCAAGAGCGCCATATGAATGATTATACATTTTGAGCGGGATAATTTCTAGAACGGAAGCTTCATTTTGTAGATATTGACCGTGATCCCCAGGTCCGCGATCTCTTTTGAAGCATACAGTTTAAGCCAGCCTCTTTGCTTGAAAGGCTTTGAGGCTTCGTCCCATGACTTCAGGCTCCCCTCGCCGATATAGGGCGAAGTGTTCTTCAGTGTGAACTCAATAAAATATTCGGAGAACCAGAAATATTGCCGGATATAAGGGTAATCGTTCATGGTGTATACGGGTGCTTTCCAGTCCGCGAAAGCCCAGTAGAACTCATAAGGGCTTATCTGCAAAAAGCTCATCATCGTGGATATCTGTTTATCGTGCGGGATAGTCGCGCGGCAGAAATCCAACATGTCCCTGAGCCTGCCTTTTGTGCGCGGCGGGAAATCCGGCCGCTGCTTTGTTGAAGGAAGCGGTTCGGTGAAGAAAGAAGGCCTTTTAACGAGCCCGAAAAGGAAAGGGGGCCTGAGGCCGTGATAGTTCTTTTTGAACGTCGCCGTGCCGGCGTTCGCAAAGTCGATAGTGAAGGGCCGTATGAATACAAGGTCGCCGAGAATGACCAGCGCAAAGACCGCGATGGCGATCTTATAAAAGTGAGGCCTGAACATTTTAACGGCCTTTGCCCATATATCGGTCAGGGAGAAGGCGGCAAGAATGAATACCGCCGGCATCGCCGGCATTATCAGCCTTTCGAACGCGGTGATTATTACGCTGTGAAAGACGAAGAACACGATGAATATCGACTGCAGGCACCTGACATTAATGTCCTTGTAATATTTAAATGAATATATCAAAAGAGCTATCAATAATACCCCGATCCATAACGAGAATGTATATACGGTAATGATAGTCTGTATATAAAAAAGGGCGCGCTGGAACAGGTTGAGGTTGTAATCCCCCACCTGGACGACCTGGACCCTGAAGAAAAAGAGGGCTATCTTCCTCTGGGAATCTGGGGTAAAGAACCAAAAGGCGGCCAAAGGTACGAATCCGGCGAAAATCGTCAGGTTGCTGACAATGAACCGCTTGAATGACGCCATCTTATCCTTGACATCGAATATCCTGGAGAATTCCAGCAGGAATACCGCGGCGCCCAGCAGTATCCCGTAATGGTATTTGACCAGAAGTACCAGGCTCAATATCAGTCCCAGGATGAGATAATTGACGATATTGAACTTGTCATTGCAGCGATACATGTAATACAAAAGAGAGGCCGATATGACCGCTGCGCCCGCCATCTCCTGCATGTTCACGCACGACAAAAGGAGGGCCATCGGAGCTGTCGCAAGCAGGAATGCCGAGACGGCCGCAATGGTCCGCCCGTTATCCTTTGATATTTTCATGGACAGTTTATACGCGATATAGAAAACGATCAGGTACATGAAGAGGCTGGAAGCTCTCGCGGCGAAATAGTTCCTTCCCAGCAGGAGGAAAAATACGGCGTCCAGATACGAATGGAAAGGCTGGAACCATGCCTGCTGGCCGGTGTCATAGAAAAACCTCCCGACATTGAACGCCCTGAGGTCGTTGTATATCTGGTTGCCGAAGAAAGCGTGGTGCGCCTCGTCCCAGCCGAAGGTATCAAGGTTCAGCAGAAGGGACATTGAGAGGGCGGCGCCGAGAAGGGCGAAAAGTATTACCAAGGACGCGATCTTTTGTTTCATCTGCTTCTCTGCCTCACGATCTCGTACATTATAATAGAGGCGGCGACAGACGCGTTAAGGGAGGAGATCCTGCCCTTCATCGGTATCATTACGGCTTCATCGCAGTTCTCCCTGACCAGTCTTGATATCCCTTTGCCCTCGCCACCTATCACGACGGCGCACGGCCCCGAAAGATCGATATCCGTGTATTTCTTCTCCGCATCCCCGTCCACGCCTATGACGGATATCCCCTCGGCCTTTATATCCCTTATGGCGTTGTTGAGATTGTTGACCCTCGCGACCGGCACGTATTCGACCGCCCCTGCCGAGACCTTTGAGACCGCCTCCGTGAGCCCTACGGACCTTCTTTCCGGGATCACCACCCCATGGACGCCGCAGGCGTCGGCGGTCCTGAGTATCGCCCCCAGGTTGTGCGGGTCCTCAAGTCCATCAAGCAGCACAAGGAGTGCGGGTTCTTTTTTGGCTTTGATCAACATAAGCAGGTCGTCAAGTGAGGCATATCCTTTCGGGGCCGAGAAGGCTATCAGGCCCTGCGGAGCGGCCGTTCGTGCCCTTGACCTGATCACGGACGGCTCGACCCATTCGACGGGTATGCCCTTGGCCTTTGACGTCGCCAGTATTTCATTGACGGCCGGGCCCCTCTCGATGTCTTTTGCGATCATGATGCTGTTGATGCGCCTTCCGCCTTTCAGGGCTTCGATGACCGGATTTTTCCCCTCGATCTGTTCAATGTTCTTCAATACCGCACCTTTTTATCCTTACTAAGAGTATTCGCAAACAGGAACCACCCTTTCCTCAGCTGAAGCCGGTCATAGAAAATAAGGCTCAGGCCCCTTGGATATATGTTGTAGTAGTATTTTTTATAGAAATACCATGCG
>CAZSXD010000020.1:0-12562 GCA_964611075.1 uncultured bacterium | reverse complement strand
CCGACCAGTGGCCCAAGGAATACTGGAGGAAGGCTTTTGGGGATATAGCCGCCGCGGGTTTCAAGCTGGTAAGGATGAACGAGATGGCGTGGAACTGGCTTGAGCCTTCCGAAGGGAAGTTCAACTTCACCGAGCTTGACGAAGCCCTCGACCTGGCGAACGAATTCGGGCTGAAGGTCCTGCTCGGCATACCGACCTCCCAGGCGCCGACATGGATGATATCGAAATATCCGGAAGTCAGGCCCCTCGCCGACGACATGACCCCCTACCCCGAATACGGACCCAGGCCCAATGTCTGCAGGGATTCGAAGACATATCGAAAGTTCGCAAAAAGACTCATCGAAAAAATAGTCACCAGATACGCGAAACATCCGGCGGTCTTCATGTGGCAGCTGGACAATGAGCCCGTTTATCCCCCTCTAGATTCGACCACGACAAAGGACTTCTGCCACTGCAAGTCCACCGAAGAGGCTTTCAGGCACTGGGCAAAGCAGGAGTACGGCGACATAAAGAACATCAACGAAAAATGGGGAACGAAGTTCTGGACGGTGGAATTCTCGAAATTGCGCGACATCACGCCGCCGAGGTGCGGGATGTGGGACGCGGGAAACCCCCACATCTTCCTCGACTGGTTCCGCTTCAAGAGCATCCGCTTAAGGGACTTCCTCGCCTGGGGAAAAGGGGTCGTCAAGCAGATCGACAGCGAACATAAGGTCGGCACCAACGGCTTCATCGGAATATGCTCAAGGGTCCCTGACCATGACCTCCTTGCCGGAGAGATGGAATGGTACGGCCTTGACATCTATCCGAAGGGTAACAGGGCGAACGAAATGGATGTCGCGAGGATCCTCGACATGTGGAGAAGCTTCACCGCGGACAGGGACTGCGAGTTCCAGGTCACGGAACTCCAGGGCGGCATGAACGTCAGGTGGGGGCATCCCGGCTATGTCGAAGGGCCCGAGATAAGGCTGTGGACCCACCAGGTTTTCGCACACGGGGCGAAAGTGATGCTCTATCACGCCTGGCGCACTCCCCTCTTCGGATCGGAAACGGGAGGTTTCGGCATAATCAAATTGAACGGGCAGCCGAGCAAAAGGCTTGAGTACATCGAAAAAGCGATCAAGGAGATCGATAAGATATCATATGTCGTGGACAAGGCGAAAGCGGGAAGCAAAATAGCCATCGCATTCTTGATGGGAAGCGATGTGGAGACCTACCAGGAACAGGGTCCCTTGCGCGGCGTCAGCGGGCAGTGGGTCGAAGTGAGGCCCGACATAGGGCTGATGCACGGCCTGCTCTCCACGGCGGGCGCGCACAAGGCGGTCTGGAACCTCTTCAATCCCGTGTCGTTCATATTCGAAAGACAGTTCGAAACGGGGAAGCTCCCTTACGAAGCGCTGATAATTCCGAACCCTTATGTGCTGAAGGACAAGGCCGCGAAGTGCTTAAGGAAATTCGTCTACGACGGCGGCACCGTCATAACAGAGGCGAGGTTCGGCCTCAAGGACGAGAACGCAAAAATGTACGAAAAGCCGTTGATGGAGGGCCTGCTTGACATCAGGTATGATCACACGGAAACGCTTGATGATCACATGGACATTCACTCGCTCAGGTCAAAAGCCCTCGGTTTCCGGGACATAGTTGAGGCCGAGGAAAGCAAAGTGGTCCACCGCTACGATGACGGCAACCCAGCCGTGATAGTCAGGACGATCGGAAAAGGAAGGATCGTTTACGCGACCTTCAGCCTGTTCCTTTCCCTTCTCAAGGAAAGCGGCGGGGAGCTGGCCGGTCTTGTGAAAAAATACCTTCCTGAGCCCGAATTCGGGATAAAAGGGCCCGATAAGGTGGAAATGGTCCATTTGATGGGCGATAAGCAGGTGCTCTATCTGATCAACCATTCCAGAGTCCCCGCTTCCGTCTCGATAAGGACGCCCAAGAAGCACAGGGCCGCAAAAGATGTCCTCGGCGAGAAGACTTACAACGTAAGCGACGGCAATTTGAGCCTTGACCTGAAGGGCGAAGAGGTCAAGGTCCTCGTTCTTGATTAAGGAGGAAAGACAGATGGGATACGGGTATTTCGATAATGATGAAAAGGAGTATGTGATAACGAGGCCGGATACGCCTCTCCCGTGGATAAATTACCTGGGATGTGAGGAATACTGCGCCCTGATGTCCAATACCGCCGGCGGTTACAGCTTTTACAAGGATGCGAAGGAAAGAAGGATCCTCAGGTACCGCTACAACAACATCCCGATGGACAGGGGTGGAAGGTATATATATGTAAGGGATGACGCAAGCGAGGACTTCTGGTCGGCCTCGTGGCAGCCGGTGCTGAAGGACCTGTCAAAATACAAGTACGAGTGCAGGCACGGCCTGGGTTACACGGTCATCACTTCGCAATATTCGGGCATCAAGACCAAAACCACTTATTTCGTCCCGCTCGGCGAGAACCTTGAGATCTGGATGATCGAGGTAAAGAACGAAAGCAAAAAGGAAAGGCGCCTCACCGTCACGTCATTCGCAGAGTTCTGCCTCTGGGATGCTCTCAACGACATGACCGATTATCAGTACAATCTCAACATCGGCGAGACCCTGTTCAAGGATAACATCATATACCACCTTTCCCGCTACCGGGTCGAGAAAAGCTATTTCGCTTTCCACGCCTGCACGAATGTAAAAGCCTCAAGTTTTGATTCGGACAGGACCTCGTTCCTCGGAAAATACGGCTCACTCGAGTCGCCTGAAAGGGTGAAGGCGGGCAAAGGGACGAACTCCATCGCAAGCGGCTGGGCGCCCGTCGCCAGCGAGTTCTTCAAGGTGAAGCTTGCGCCCGGAGCCTCAAAGACCTTCATATTCGTCCTCGGCTACAGCGAGAAAAAGGACGACATCGGAAGGATCATGAGGAAGTTCGGGACAAAAGCCCAGGTCGAATCCGAGCTGGCCTCTTTAAAGGAGCAATGGGAAGAGAACCTCTCGCATTTCTCCGTGGACACCGAGGACCCGGACGTTAACGCGATGGTGAACATATGGAACCAGTACCAGTGCCGCACCACCTTCAACTGGTCCCGGTCGGCATCCTACTACGAATCCGGGATCGGGAGGGGCATGGGTTTCCGGGATTCCAACCAGGACACGCTCGGCTTCGTCCACCAGATACCCGAAAAGGTCAAACAGAGGATAATCGACCTTGCTTCCACCCAGTTCGAGGCGGGCAACGCCCTGCACCAGTATTCCCCTCTCACGAAGAAGGCGATAAGCAACGAGAAGAACTATTCCGACGACCATCTCTGGCTCGTCTTTTCCGTCGCCGGCTACGTCAAGGAGACGGGCGATACCGCCTTTCTTGACAGGCCGGTCCCGTTCGACACGGGGAAAGAAGCGCCGATGTACGATCATCTCGCCAGGGCGATGGATTACACTCTCAATAATCTGGGCCCTCATGGACTGCCGCTAATGTTCTTCGCGGACTGGAACGACTGCCTTAACCTGGAAGGCTACAGGCACAGCGCAGAATCCGTCCTAGTTGGAATGATGCTTGTTGCCGCGGCAGGCGAAATGTCGCGGCTTGCGGAGGTGAGCGGAAGAACACAGGACGTGCAGAAATACAAAGATATCGCGCAAAAGATGAAGTATACGCTCAACGCCGATGCATGGGACGGAAGCTGGTACCTGAGGGGTTTCACTGATGATGGGAGACCGGTTGGATCATCGAAAAACAAGGAGGGCCAGATATACCTGGAAACGCAGGCGTGGGCTGTGATGAGCGGCGTCGCTGAAGCAGATCAGGCGAAGAAATGCATGAATTCGGTAAAGAAATACCTGTCGACCGAATACGGGATAATGCTGATGACGCCGGCTTATTCGAAGTTCTATCCCGAACTGGGAGGGATGTCAATTTACCCTCCGGGTCTGAAGGAGAACGGGGCAATATTCTGCCATCCGAACTCGTGGGCTATGGTCGCGGAAACCATGATAGGACGGGGAGATCAGGCTTTTGAGTACTACAAGACTATTCTGCCAGCGACAAAAAACAAGATATCGGACATCCATAAGATCGAGCCGTATATTTACTGCCAGATGATAGCGGGACGCGAGCACAAGAACTTCGGCGAAGGAAAGAATTCGTGGCTGACGGGCACTGCGGCGTGGAACTTCGTCGCGATATCCAGCTGGATACTCGGGATAAGAGCCGACCACGACGGACTGATCGTGGACCCCTGCATTCCCAGGGAGTGGAAGGGGTTCTCCGTCAAGCGCAGGTTCAGAGGCGGCAGCTATTATATAACCGTCAGGAACCCGAACAAGGTCTCGAAGGGCGTTAAGTCAATGGTTGTCGACGGCAAAGCCGTAAGTGGGAACATCGTCCCGTCATTCAAGGACAGGAAAGACCATTACGTGGAAGTGGAGATGAGCTAGGAGCCCAGCTTCGTCAATATCGCGCTTCCAAATCCTATGGTCACCACGATGCACTTCACGACCGGGCCTACGAGAGGCACAAGGTCTATCAGGAAAAGTATGAAAAGCCCCCAAAGTGCTTCCACCAGCATCGGCTGGTTCGGCTGCCTTATCGCCTTTGTGAACCTTTTCCCGACAAGCTGCGCGACCGCCACATAGCCGAGCGTCATTGCTATCGAAATAAGCAGCACTTCGACGAATATCAGGGGTATCCCTATGATCGTCACCGTCAGCAGCAGCGCCACCGGAGCTATGAGAAGTATGCCCAGCACCCCCCAGAGAAGGCAGTTGAGCCACTGGCTCTCCACCTTTGATGAGATCACGCCTATCTGTCTTGTGAGGAAGGAGATCGTTATGGCCGCTATCCCCACGAAGCCGAGGAAAAGCATTATCTTGAACAGAACGAAGCCGCTTGCCGCCGCCATCGAAACGTAAGGTGAAACAACTCCTGACATATTAAACGCCTCCTTGCCGATCATTATCTGGGTCACCTTTCCTCCAACAACGCTTCCCTTATCCCTGGTAACGGTGCCTCCTATGGATACGATGTCACCCCCAACCTTTGCGGAAGGGAAAAGGCGGATGTTCCCCAGCACCGCCACGACATCGCCCGCGGCCTCTCCCTTAACGTTGACATTGCCCTTGATCGCGACCAGATCGTTGAAGATCAGGTCCCTTCCCACATTGATGTCTTCCCCCATCTTCACGACCGATTCGTCCTTCACGATGACGCGCGCATCCGAGGATATAGCACAGGAGAACATCAAGGCGAGCGTCAAAAAGCACAGAGCAAGCCTTTTCATGTCTGATCTCTCCCCTCTATGGAAAAATTACAGGTTATCTTTTCCGTCTCTTGGCTTTCGTGAAAAGATTTTTCGGGAGGCTTATCTCAAATTCCTCCCCGGCCGGGAACAGTGCGGTCAGCATCAATTCAAGGCCTATTATGACTATGAATGTAGGCCATATGAACTTCCACGCGAACCCCGGCAGTAACTCAATAGCCTGCAGCAAGAGGATAATGCCTGCCCCGAAAATTGTCAATCCCCAGATGAACCTTCTTACGCCAGTTGGTGTCATATTATGATTCCTCCTTCGGGACAGATTTTATCACAATATACCCGCTTGTAAAATGATAAAATACGGGAGTTATGTGCTACGCCATTCCCGGTAAGGTCAAGCGGATCGAGGGCAGGAAGCTTATCGTCGATTATTTCGGCGAGGAGCGGAAGGCCTATAACGAACTCCACAACGTGAAGGTCGGGGATTATATTTACGCGCAGGGCGGCTTTGTGATAAATGTCGTGCCGGAGGCCGAAGCCCTTCAGGTATTGGCCGACTGGAAGGACGTCTTCTTCGCCCTCCAGCGCACCGATCTCCGGCTTTCGCGGCTTGAAACCGACGCTATCGGCGTCCGGAAGGAAATATCCCTGATACTTGATAAGGCCGCTGAAGACAAGCTGCTTTCAAAAGCCGAACTCCTTCAATTGATGAAGCTTGAGGACAAAAGAGAACTCAACATGCTCTTCAAGGTGGCGAACTTCCTCCGCCAGAAGCACCTGAAGAACGCCTGCTGCGTCCACGGGATAATCGAATTCTCGAATTACTGCAGGAATGACTGTGAGTATTGCGGCATAAGGAAAAGCGCTGACATCAAGCGTTACAGGATGACCGACGAAGAGATACTTCAAGCCGTTGATGACGCCGTGAACAAGTACGGATTCAAAGCTTTGATCCTCCAGTCCGGCGAGGACCCGGAATTCGATGTCGACCGGTTCGCCGACCTGATCAAGACCATCAAAGAGCGGTTCGCCGTCCTGATATTCATTTCCGTCGGCGAGATCGGAAAAGCGGGGCTTCAAAAGCTCTACGATGCCGGCGCCCGCGGGCTTTTGATGAGGTTTGAAACAAGTGACGCGAAGCTATTTTCAAAGCTCCACTGCGGCGACAAGCTTGATGACCGGCTCAGGGACATTAAAGACGCCTACAAGATCGGATATCTTGTACTCACAGGCGGACTGATCGGACTCGAAGGTCAAACGATCGAAAGTCTGCTTGATGACATTTTGCTGGCAAAAGAGCTCAAGGCAGAGATGTTCACTTTCGGCCCTGTGCTTCCAAAGGGGCCTTCGACTGAATTAGTACTCAAAGTTCTGGCGGTCTCAAGGCTTGTTGATCCGAAGAACGCGAAAATAGTGGTCACAACGGGATTCGAAACGCTTGATCCCGAAGCCAGAACGCTTGGGCTGATGGCCGGGGCGAACTCCGTAATGCTGAACGTGACGCCAGTCAAATACCGAAAGCTATACAATATATATCCCGACCGCGCGCATGTGGAGGAATCGATTGAGGAACAGATTGAGCATACTATCAAGTTATTGAAGGACTTGGGGCGTGCGCCTACGGACCTCGGGATAGCGTAAAAGCATCGCGAACTCTCTCGAAAGCGCTATCTCGAATACTCGAAATAGCCATCTCGAAAACTCGAACATCTCAAAAACCTCGAAAGCTCTCTTATTCTATACCTGTTTCGCGAATGTTCGCGATGTTAGGGTTTTCGGGATACGATATTTCGTGTATTCGCGATGACATTTTTCGTGAGATTTCGCGTTGATTATTGTCAATCCTTGACAACCTGACGCCAAAAACTTACAATACACAGGAGGTAAGACCTTCCTGTGGCGAATTACTATATCAGCAAAACAAACCTGTACGAATTGATAAGAAAACTGCTTGAAAATTCGACCGTCATCGCCCCGCTCAAACACAAGGACCTGAGCCACCTCGAGATCATCGACGCGGCAAATGCGGTCAACGTTGATCTTTCCGGCATAAGGACTGTGGAATCCTACAAGTCCGAGCTCTTCAAATTGATAGAAAAGGTCTCGAAGTATTTTGGCGATGATGAAAGACCGCGCGGGAAGAAGCTCTGCCTTCTTGGAATGCGCGGATGCGATACGGAAGCCCTCAATGTCATCGACAGGGTCTTCGTGGAAGGCCTGCCTGCCGATAGGCATGACGATCTCAGCGACCCCTTCTACGCCGGGAACAGGAAGGACGTCCTTGTCATCGGCGCCGACTGCACGGACAGCGGAGATACATGCTTCTGCACGACGGTAAAAGGAAAGCCCTGGCCGGTGAATTATTACGACATCAACTTGTGCCCTCTCCCGGACGGTTTTGTCGTTGAGGCAATGTCGGAAAACGGCAAAAAGCTGGTCGATAACAACCCGGCCTTATTCGCCGAAGCTTTGCCTCGCCAGATCGAGGCAAAAGAAAAGAACAGGGAAAAGGTCATGTCGATCCAAAAAGAAAAGAACAGGGATTACCCACTGAGGCTTGACATTTCTCTGACCCACAAAGCGAACCTGAAGAACAGCAAGCTGTGGAAGGTCCTCACAAAGGACTGCGTCGAATGCAGCGCGTGCAATTTCATATGTCCCACATGCACCTGTTTCCTGCTGCTCGACCAGGCCAGGCAAAAAGACAATGAAAGGTTCAAAGTATGGGACGCATGTCTGAAGGCTTCCTACGCGAAAGTGGCCGGCGGCGCAAATCCGAGAGGCAAGCTTTATGAAAGACTTCAGAACAGGTATCACTGCAAGTTCGATTATTCTTTCGACCGCCTGAACAGGTACACATGCGTCGGATGCGGCAGATGCATTGACGGGTGCGCCGGGAGCATTGACATGAGAAAGATATTCGTCGAGCTCGAGAAGCAGGCACCGTTCACGGCGAAACTGGAGTAAAAATGGCGGAAAATCCTTACAGACCGGTAAAAGCAAAAATAGGAAAGGTCGTTACCGAGACCTCGAACATCAAGACCTTTATCCTGAGGCCGGAGGAGAGGATCTCTTTCCTTGCAGGCCAGTTCATGCAGGTGACCGTCCCCGGCATGGGAGAAGCCCCGTTTACGCCGTCCTCCGATCCCAAAAACACGGAAACCATTGAATTCACCATCATGAAGGCGGGCAGCGTCACATCGAAGCTCCACACAATGAAGGACGGCGAATACGTCGGGATCCGCGGACCCTACGGCAAACCCTATCCCATCAAGTTTTTCCACGGGAAGGATATCTATGTCGTCGGCGGGGGCGTGGGTCTTGCTCCATTGAGGGCACTGCTCCTCGCGCTCCATCATGAGCTCGACAGTCTGAACAAGGTATCGGTGAGGTTCGGCGCCCGCACGCCTTCCGACATTTCCTTCAAAGATCAGATAAAGGAATGGGGGAAATGGAAAAAGACGGATATCACGATAACTGTCGATGCCGCTGAGCCCGGATGGACGGGGAACGTGGGGCTTGTAACAACGATACTCAAGGACGGCGACGTTAACGTGAAGAACGCCGTCGCGATAGTGTGCGGTCCGCCCATCATGATGAAATTCGTCAATTCAAGGCTCCTCGACATGGGCTTTGCGCACGATTCGATCTATCTCTCGATGGAAAAGAACATGAGCTGCGGCATAGGAAAATGCTTCCACTGCAACCTCGGCAAATACTTTGTGTGTAAAGACGGTCCCGTGTTCACGTGGGACCAGATAAAGGACATACCGGAACCATGGTAAAGCTGAGTAAGTCCACATGCCTGTTCTGCTCGCTGGGATGCGGGCTTGCCTACCGCTGCGACGGCGAGAACCTGACAGCCATCGATTACGACAAAGAAAATCCGGTTAATCATGGATCGCTCTGCCCCAGAGGGTATTACAACTTCGAGCTTCTGAACCACCCCAAAAAGCTCATTGAACCGTTCATCGGTGAGAGGAAAGTTCCATGGGCTGACGCCGACCGCCGCATAAAAGACGGCCTCAAGAAGTACAAAGGCGATGAGGTGGGGATACTTGTTTCGATGAACGCGACGAACGAGGACGCATATGTCGCCGCAAAAATGGCGAAGGACATCGGCACAAAGAACATTTCAGCGGCCGGGGAGGCTTCAGACATCGAAGCATTCCAGGGGACGAAATGGGGCGCGCCGGCCATTCACGGCACGGATGCCCAGAGGATCGGTGAATTCAATGCCCTGCTGATCATCGGCGACATACTGACAAGGTCCCCGGTGCTTTCAAAGCGCATCAACAAGGTGAAATACGGGAAACGGGGGAACCGCGTGATCGTTGTCGACCCGAACGTTTCGCACACTTCATGGTTCGCAACCGATCACCTTAAAATAAAGCCGGGAACGGAAGCGGCGCTCATGGCCGGGATGCTGAAGGTGATCGCCGAAGAGAACAAAAGGCCTCCTGTTGACATCGACCTCAAGCGGGTCGCGGAAATAACGGGGATATCCGAGGGCTCGATGATAAAAGCGGCAAAAAGCTTTGATGGCGCCGAAACGGGCTGCGTGATATTCACTCCCTCTTCCGGCACGCAGAGGAACGACCTCGTTCAATATCTTATGAACATGATAGCAAGCTATTCGATAGAGAAAAAACACATCACCTTTTTCAGCTACGGCAACACGATCGGGGTCAATAATGTGATCGATGCCGAGGTCCCGGACCATGTTTCACTTGATGGGATCTTATCAAAGACAAGGTCCGGCGCAATAAAAGCGCTCTTCATGTTCGGCGAGGACATTCCCGGGGTCGAAGCCCCTCTCCTTATTAAGTCCGTTTTCTTCAAGGGGGAAAAGCTTGATCCGGACTCTGTCCTGCTCCCGCTGGCCAGCTACCTGGAAAGGAAGGGCAATATCACTATGGCGGGAGGAAGGCCCGTTAACCTTGTGCCGATCGCCCATAAAATCGGCGGAAGGGCGATATGGAAGATGATCTCATCCATAATGGATTACGGCATGAGCTTTGGGAAGATCGTGGAAGATACGGCAAAAGTGAAACCCCGTGCCGGGTCGGCCGATCTGAAAGAGAAGACCCATGAAGCATTGAGTATCAGGGCGGATGAGAAAGCTGAACCGATGAATATCACACACTTCGGGAACAACGAGCTTGTGAAGAATTTCTTCTGGTGGAGAGTGAGCAATGGCTAAAAGGGTCTATCTTAACCTGGACCTGTGCTGCGGATGCCGCAGCTGCGCCGCGGGATGCGCTTACGGCCATCACGTTCAATCGCTCCTCGGCCATTCGAAGGTCGAAGTTCAAGCGGAATTGCCGCTACACTGTTTTCACTGCGAGCAGCCCGCCTGCGCCGCCGCCTGCCCCAACGAGGCGATGAAAAAGATGGATGACGGCATGGTGCTGAGGAGCCATTTCAAATGCGTCGGCTGCTCCTCCTGCGCCGTGGCCTGCCCCTTCGGCGTGATCCAGCCGGACCTTAAAAAGCATATCGTGCCGAAGTGCGACCTCTGCATAGACAGGCTTGGCGAAGGGGATATCCCCAGATGCGTTGCCACCTGCACATCCGGGGCGCTGTCGTTCGAGGAAGTGGACGAACAGGTGATCGACCCGGACAAGAATCTTGCCTCTGTGAGGATATTGTCGAATTTCATCGGAAGGAGGAGATGACGATGGGAAAAGCCGAGGAACATATGGATAAGGCTTGTTCTTGCCTGAGGGAGGGAAAGAACCGCGATGCCATCAAGGAATATCAGGAGGCGCTGGCAATAGATCCGAAGAACGCACTGGCCCACAAGGCGCTGGGGAGCCTCTACTACAGGCAGACGATGCTCGATGAATCCATTGTCGAGTTCAGGAAGGCCGTTGAGATCAATCCGAAGTACTCGGACGCGCACTATGAGCTTGGGATATCGCTTTACAGGAGGGGCAAGCTCGAGGAAGCGATAAGCTCCTTCAATGAGGCGCTCAGGGTCAACCCGAACTTCCACATCGCAAGGTACTGGCTGGGGCTTTCCTATTATTACATCGGGAAGCTCAAGGAGGCTATAGAGGAGTTCAAGGCGTCCATAGCCAAATCTCCGAACATCTCTATCGCTCATTATCATCTCGGCATAGCGCTGGCAAGGGAAGGCAAGTTCAAGGAAGCCATAAACCAGTTCGAGGAATTTGTCCGTGACGTGCCGGAAAGCGCGGCAGCATACTATCATCTGGGGATAAATTATTACAATATGGGGGATATAGATAAAGCTTTAACGAATTTCAGGAAAGCCGTCGAAATGGACCCTTCCGACGAGCGTGCGAAAAAGAACCTGACAATGCTCGAGGAATTAAGGAGCAAGTTCTTCTAAATGCTCAAAACGCTTTATTATTTCATCGTGATGCCGGGCTTCCTGTTCACCGCCGTGATCGGGCTTATCGCGACATGGATAGACCGCAAGGTATCCGCGAGGCTCCAGTGGCGGCAGGGCCCGCCGTGGTACCAGCCGTTCGCCGACGTCCTCAAGCTCCTCGGAAAACGGACATTTATCCCCGCGGGACGGTCAAAATGGGTCTTCATGCTGGCGCCTTTCGCCGCAGTTACGGCAGTCACAATAGTTGCGACAATGCTCTGGATATTCAACGCCAATATTTTATTTATCATACTTCTTCTGGCTGTCCCGTCGATCGCTTTGATGGCAGGCGGGATGACGTCGAAAAATCCGCTTTCGGCAATAGGGGTGATGAGGGAAAAGAGGCTTCTGATTTCGTACGAGCTGCCTTTCATCCTGGCTCTATCGGCCGTTATTATAAGGTCGGGCTCGAATAGCCTTGGCGCGATCGTCAGCTATCAGGCCGCTCACGGAGTGAACCTGCTGAGCTTTTCCGGGGCTGCCGCATTCCTCGCGTCCTTCCTTGTAATGCTGGCACAGCTTGGCGCGACCCCGTTCGACATTTCCGACGCGGAGCAGGAGATCGAGAGCGGGCCCCTCATCGATTATTCGGGGCGGCTCCTGGCGGTCTTCAAGTTGACAAAGGCCATGATGCTTTTTGTTCTTCCCATGTTCCTGATCACCCTTTTTCTCGGGGGGCTCGATATATCATCCGTGACCGGCGTTCTGATGTTCATACTGAAATACATCGTCATCCTGATATTGATAGTGCTCGTCAAGAACACGAATCCCAGGGTCCGGATCGATCAGGCCGTGAAATTCTTCCTTCTTCCCGTGACCGTACTGAGCATCGCAGGGATCATCCTTGCGATGATGGGGTTATGACATGACGAATATCTTCAATTGGGGCCTTAAGAGATCGCCGTGGGTGTATCACCTGGCGGCGTCG
>CAZSXD010000019.1:0-12900 GCA_964611075.1 uncultured bacterium | reverse complement strand
ATAAGGCTTACAGGCAGCGAGGTGGCCCTTAAGGTGGGGAAAAGACGGTTCGTGCGGATCATTAGATCACGATAGAACCGCACATTGAAATGTGCGGAATATTCCCCGCAATTTATTGCGGGGTTTAACAGGTCAGTCATTTCGGAGCCGCGACAGCCTGTCCCGACTTTATGTCGGGATTTAGTCGCAGGCTCCAGGGGAGTTAAAAATGCGCATAGGCTTCGGTTACGACGTTCATAAGCTTGTAAAGGGAAGGAAGCTGATACTCGGCGGGGTCGAGATCAGGTTCAAGAAAGGCCTGAAAGGCTACTCCGACGCCGATGTCCTTGTCCACGCCGTGATCGACGCGCTTATAGGCGCGGCCGGAGAACATGACATCGGGCATCATTTCCCGGTGAACGACCCCAAGTATAAGGGCATTTCAAGCCTCGTCATGCTGAAGAAGATCAGCGACCTCCTCGGCGCCAAAGGCTACAAGGTGGTCAATATAGATACAACGGTCGTTGCCGAAGCCCCCAAGCTCAGCCCTTACACAAGGGAGATGCGGGCGAACATATCTTCCGTGCTGGGCATAGGCGAATCATGCGTCAATATCAAGAGCAAGACCGAGGAAGGGCTGGGTTTCACCGGAAAAGGGCAGGGGATCGCGGCATACGCGGTATGCCTCATAGACGTGAACCCGCTGAGGCTCGACGCTTTCTTCATGAGACGGTAGATCGGGGGTTCTGTTGGAGCGCAAAAAGAAGCTTGGCGTGAACGTCGACCACATAGCTACCATCCGGCAGGCCAGGCGCGAAGGCAAGCCCGACCTACTGAAAGCCGTAAGTGTTGCGATCGCCGCAGGCGCGGATTCCATAGTTGCGCATCTCCGCGAGGACAGACGCCATATCCAGGACAGGGATATCCTTGATATACGTAAGATTGCGCGGCGCTTCGACATGGAAATGGCCGCCACGCCCGAAATGCTGAAGATCGCACTTCAAGTAAAACCTGACATGGTCACTCTGGTCCCCGAAAAGCGAAAAGAACTTACCACGGAAGGCGGTCTTGATGTCGCCGGCAATCTATCGAAGCTGAGAAGGTTCGCGTCAAAGCTTGAAAGATCAGGTGTGCGAGTCAGTCTTTTTATCGATCCAAAGCCCCCCCAGATAAAAGCCAGCTCCCGGACCGGCGCTTCCTTCATCGAGATCCATACGGGAAAATACGCCAGGACGGGCGCGAGGAAAGACCTGAAAGACATCGCCGACGCGGTCAGGCTGGCAAAAAGCCTCGGCCTTCGCGTCAACGCCGGTCACGGGCTTGATTATCACAATGTGGGCCCTGTCGCGAGGATAAGGGGAGTTGAAGAACTCAACATCGGTTTCAGCATAGTGGCAAGGAGCGTTTTCACGGGGATCAGGTCCGCGGTAGCCGGCATGAAAAAGCTTTTAAGCCTCTTTTTTATCCTGGCCGTTCTTGCTTTCCCCGCCCTTGCGCAAACGCAGGAGGCCATAACTCCGGGCTTCGTCGATGTTCCGCCCGCCCACTGGGCGTCCGCAGCGGTCAACGATCTTGTAAGGCTCGGCGTGACGCAGGGCTATCCGGACGGCACTTTCAGGGGATCGAACAACCTTTCCAGGTACGAGATGGCCACCTTCGTGTCAAAAATGGCGCATGCCAGGGAGCAGCGCGCCGCGGAGAACGAAAAGGTGATCGAGGAGCTCAAGGCGGAGCTGTACAAGATAAGGTACACGCTGGATACGGTCAAGAAGCAGGAGGCCCGCAGAAAACCGATCGGCGGCACGTTCCTCTCCAGGCTCCGGCTCGGGAACATAGTTTCCGCCAATACGGCCTCTCCCACCATCAAGGCCCCGCTCGGGCCCGTTTTTGACTGGCGCCTTGCGGCATCATACACGCGTGATCTGGGTGAAAACTCTTTCCTTAAGCTCAACCTGGACACGATGGATTCTTCCATTTCCCCCGGGCGCGACCTTTTCAAGGAAATGCTTGACCTGGAGGTGGAGGTGCGCTTCCGCTCGAGTCTTGGCATCGGGCTCACGGCCGGGCCCGGGGTGGTCGTCCACAGGGAATCGTCGGCGAACGTGTTCCCCTCGGACGACAACACGGTCTTTATCAGGCAGAACAACGGTATAAGGCTGTTCTATGAAGCACCGGACTGGGAAACAGGGATCGGCTATCTCGCGGATTCGACCAATGCAAGGGGGATCCCCGCGGTGAACGATTACCGTGCCTATGTGGGCCGGTCCTTCCGGGGCACTTTTCTGGGCAATATTTCTCTGGGTTACTCCCTGGATTATTTCAAGGACCTTGTGAACACGGAATTATCGTCATCCGAGATCTACGTGAGCACGCTGGACATCACGGTCACCGCCGGCAAATATCTGGAATATGGCTTGAAGGCCGCGACCACTTCCAGCCAGAACACGCCGCATAACGTGTTCGTGGGGGTGAGCATGATATCGCGCGATCTTTTCAGGGAAAACAGCTCCATCAAGCTTTTCGCGAACAAGGTGGGGACCGAATTCTTCGATTATCCGGTCTATCAGGGGCTGTTCGGTGCCAACATCGTGAACAGGCTCTTCCAGAACGGCACTTATGACATCGGCCTTGAGATGGTACAGGCGGTGTCAAGGGAGCTCTCATTCAGGCTGATATCCGACGTGGTCACCGGTGCTACGGGTGTTTACGGCCGCGATGAGCCGAAGTCCATGGGCACTTTCGAGATGGATATCGATTACGGGGTGTTCGAAAGGGGTTCCATTACCTTTGCCTACAGGATATACCAGCAGCCGGCGGAAGAAGAGAACGATACCTCCGACATGCTCGGCCTTGGCTTCAAATACGTTCTTTAAGGAGGCGGCGGGAAATGAAGATAGCGATAGGTTCCGATCACGGTGGGTTCGTCCTGAAGGAAGCGGTGGTGAAGCACCTGAAAAAGCGCGGGAAGAGATTCAAGGATTTCGGGTCTTTCAGCCCCGGATCCGTGGATTACCCGGACATAGCCAGGAAGGCGGCAAGGGCAGTTGCCTCCGGGAAGTTCAGGTTCGGGATACTTGTCTGCGGCACGGGAATGGGCATGGCCATTGCGGCGAACAAGGTGAAGGGCATACGCGCCGTAACCGCCCACAATGGGTACACCGCCAGGATGGGCAGGGCGCATAACGATGCGAATGTCCTGACGCTTGGCGGCAGGGTGCTTGATAAAAGGACGGCCCTCAAGATCGTTGACGTGTTCCTCTCAACGCCGTTCGAAGGCGGGAGACATACAAGACGTGTCGGAAAATTGGAGGGGTGACCTCATCCCCATCCCTTCTCCTATAAATAGGAGAAGGGGGAGTAATAAATATGCGATCTCGTATTAAAATATATGCTGCAAGAACATTGCGAAAAGATCAAACAAACGCAGAAGCTATGCTCTGGGAATATTTGAGGGATAAGCGACTCAAGGGGGTTAAGTTTAGAAGGCAGCATATTCTTCGAGGATTTATACTTGATTTCTATTGTCCTCAAGCCAAGCTAGCAATTGAACTTGACGGCTTGATTCATAAAAAGCAAAAAGAAGCCGACAAAGAAAGACAAGCCATTCTGGAAAGTATTGGTGTTACATTCCTTAGATTCTCGAATGAACAGGTATATAATGAGGCTGACATTATCATTGATTCAATTTATGGTTTTGTGTTAAAGCATATTCCCCTCTCTTGCGGAGCAGGAGAGGGGTTAGGGGTGAGGTCATGAAGGCCTTTATTTTAGCCGCCGGGTACGGCAAAAGGCTTGAGCCGCTCACAAAAGCGGTGCCCAAGCCGATGGTCCCCGTGGCGAACAAGCCCATAATGCAGTACAACATCGAGCTCCTGAGGAGGTACGGCATAAAGGACATGATGGCGAATATCCATTATTTCCCCGAACAGATAGAGAACTATTTCCACGACGGCAGGGCTTTTGACGTGAACCTGAAATACTCTTACGAGGAGGTCCTTCTGGGCACCGCGGGCGGGGTGAAATTGATGTCCCGGCTTTCGAAGGTCCGGGATACTTTTGTCGTCATTTCTTCCGACGTCCTGACCGACGTGAATATAAGCAGGATGCTCCATTTCCATAAGAGGAAAAAAGCGATCGCCACGATCGCCCTTACGCCGGCAGCGGACGTGACCCAGTTCGGGGTCGTCGTGCTTGATGACGGAGACAGGATAGCCGCCTTCCAGGAAAAGCCGACGAAGGAGGATGCGCGCAGCGATCTGGTCAATACGGGCATATATATCTTCGAGCCTGAAATATTGAACATAATCCCGGAAAAGGGCTTCTATGATTTCGGCAGGAACGTCTTCCCGTTCCTTGTGTCCTCGAAGGCACCTTTCTTCGGCTACAGGATGGTAGAGTACTGGAACTATGTGGGTGGCCATGAAAAGCTCATGTCTGCGAACCAGGATGTGCTCCAGGGAAGGGTGAGGGCGGCGGTCAATGCGAGAAGGGCCGGGCACGGCACATGGCTTGGCAAGGGGACCCATGTTGACAGGACGGCCAAATTCGAGGGAGAGATAATAATCGGGGATGCCAGCATCATAGGCGCGAACGTTGAGATATACGGCAACGTGGCCATTGGGGATAAATGCGTTATAGGGGACGGCTGCGTCATATCGGATTCCTTCATATGGAGCGATAGCCGGGTGGGAAAGGATTCGAGGCTCACAAAATGCATATTGGGCAACTGGTGCAGCCTCGAGGATAACGTGCGGATAGAAGCCAATTCGATAATCAGCAACAGGTGCCGTATCAGGCAGGGCGCCAGGGTGGAAGCCAATTCACGGATAGAGCCGGATATTACGCTCTGACCTCACCCCTCTCACCCCCGACTTTTCGGTTTGATGAGGCTCATCTTTATTGCCCCTCTCCATCAAAGATGGAGAGGGGCTGTCAGTTTTCTTGGATAATACAGCAAATTTAATTGGGTGAGGCATGCAAGTTTTACCCCCCTTCCTCCGAAATATATAGTGTAAGGGGAGGCAAAATGAGCGACCCGGTAAATATTCAGCAGATCAACAACATTCAAAAGATCGAAACAGACAACGAAGTCGCAGGGGCGGCTTCGGTCCAGCCTTCTTATATTCCTTCCGATGTGCCTGATGTTCAGAGCACCGAATTGTCCGCGTCAATAGACGGCGTTTCCGTATCGACCGGTGTCTCCACATCCTCGCAGGTTTCGGCGGCCCCGGAAAAGATCGAAACCGAAGGCTATATCGTAAGCTCCATTGAACTCCCGGACATGGATTCGATCGAAGATATCGCAGACGCAATGCAGTATATCGATCCGGACAATGAAGCCGTCCAGACGCTTTTATCCACCCTTAAACAGCTTGGAATGATCACCGAGGACATGACCGCCGATGAGATAGCAAATGCCGTCCACGGATATGTTTCAAAGAACTTCGCCTACATCGCCGACAAGGGTGGGGATGACTGGTCCTCGGTTGCGGAGACGATCAGCAGGCGCGGCGGAGACTGCGAGGACCTGGCGAACCTGGAGGCAAGCCTTCTTATGGCTGCCCTTATAGACAGCGGAATGAGCGCTGATGAAGCCGCCTCCAGAGTAAGCGGTGTCGTCACATTCTCTCTCATCAGCGGGATAGGCCACGTCACGGTCAGGTACATCACCGAGAGCGGCAAAACCCTGTATTATGACCCGTCGAACGGTTCGGTCAGCAAGGGCATAAGGGAAGGCCAGACGGTCCTTTTCACCTACGACATGGAGGGAGTGAACGTCGAGGATAAAGGATTCGATTACAGCAAGCTGGCCACGAGCGGATATCATGTGGACGTTATTCCCGATAACCAGCACAGCTTTGATGTTGCGCCTACGGAGGACGAGCTCCAGCATATTCAGGATGAGCTCATTAAGGCCGAGGCGGTGGCGGGATATCTCAATGCCTTGGCCGCGGAAAACACAACGCACGGGACTTATAATTTCTGGGATACCGAACAGAGAAATGCGGCAAGTGATATGAACACTTGTGATCTGATGTGTGTCGATGGATCGCTTAATAGCGTCAATTCAATTTTGGCCTGGGTCAATGCCGGCAATCCTTTTTATTTTGCAGCCGGACAAAGAGGCAAAGATGACGTACAAAAATATGTGAACCGCATAAATAGGAATAACACGGCCAACACTGAAAAGCCCAAAGCATACACTGCATGGCAGACGGCGGTATCCAATCTGACAATTGCAAGAAGCAACCTTCTTGCTCTTTATGACATCCCCGACACTAACAACAACGGGATAATCGACGATTCTGAGATACAGGCCGTGGTTGACCAGGCGAAGGCCGCGTACCTGATCGCACCGCACACGGGCGATAACAATACGGATTTATGGCAGGTCAATTATGACAGCCCGCTGTTCGTTGCGCCGAAGCATCTTTCTCCTGCATTCAGCACAAGCGAATTTATCGACCTTGTCTCCAGCGGCGAATTGCGCGCTGAGGGCCTGAAGGATGAGGTCATTAAAGCCCTGTTCGGTGCGGAAATAATGAACGCATCTGCAGCTGTTAGGGCGCTGGAATTGCGCTGGAGTATGGATGTGCCCGCAGGCGTCAGATTCATGGTTCAAAGATTATATGAGATGGGGATCACGAATTCTGAGGATTACCGCAATAACTATTCGGCAATTAGCGCTGTTTTCGGTACCGAAGCCGACCCTGTAAATTGGGGGGGGTATACAACATGGACGATGGATATAACAGATGGCAGCGGGAGCTTTGAAGTCCCAACCGGGGTTCCTGGCTTTAATATAACGGTATATCCGGGGAATGGTTATGGCATTGCGGTCCAGAATGCCGGTTCATACGTAATTGACTATTTTGCGCCGGTTGATGGAGAGTCTTACTGGTATCAAACTTCGTCTAGTCCTAATCTTAATGGTATGGGGCCAATTTCACCAGGGACTGTTATTCCACCAACAATTACAAATCACTTTGCGCCCTGCACAAATCTATTTTCTTTAATGGATGAATATTACATGCCCATTCTGGAAGCGCGGGCAACATATGAGAGTTTAAAGCAGACTTTTGTCGCTCAATACGGGGTCGAGGACCTTAATGAGAACGGCACAATAGAAGATAGCGAGATACAGGCGGTGATCGACGAGCTGAAGACCGATTATCTTCGGCAGAACGCCGATGGTTTCTGGGAAATAAACCCCGAAAGCCCCTTATTCGACCCGGAGAACGAAGACTCGCTTCAGAATCAGATCTCCAAGGTCAAAGGCACGCTGATGATATTGTCCATCATCTACGAGGCGAAGCGAGACCTCTGGAACCTGGTCGAGGAAGAGCTTACCGGCGAGGCGGGCGGTTATAAGGGAATGAAGATCACCAAGCTTTTTGAGAAGAAAGTGAACAGGCTTGAAAAGTCCTTCCAGCAGCTTGTCGCGACCATCCTCAGCTGCATGGCCTATTCCAACGAGGCCATCGCGAACGAAAAGATAATGGCCATAAACGCCAAATACGACGAATTGGAGGCGGCTATCTGGAAGGAAGAACCCGGTGTCTGCGATGACGACACAAGGCAAAGGCGCGTTCTGGATATGGAGAACGGCAATGATCCTCGGTATCGAGGGAGGATCAACGAGATAAACGACGTCAACAACGCCATGAAGGCGAATAACGAGAAGAACCTCAAGATGGCCGAGAAAATGCTCAAGAGCTCCGGCATGAACATATCCGTGACCGGCCTGGATGGCTGGGATAACCTGAAAGCGGAACTCTCCGGCGGCCTGGACAACATGGATTCGGTTGTCAGGGCGACAACGGATGCCAGCGACGATTCGCAATATTTGGAGATAGACAGGGACAAGGTCAATTCCATGCGCGACAGGCTGATGGCTGCGATGAACATGAGAAGGATCATCCTCATGGCGAAACAGGCCATGGGCGACATGAGGAACCTGGTTCACCAGGAAATGACGGGCATCGGCGGGAGGGAAATGAGAACGGATATTGCTGCCGCGATGAACGAGTCCGAAGGTAATGAGGTCCTTACCTGGTTCAACCGGGCGATATCCGCCACGGAAGAGATCGTGTCGTTAAAGAACCAGATCAGGAAGAACGAGCTTCAAAAACAGCAGAACCAGGAAATGATAGACAAGCTGAGGGAGCAGGAGGGCAGGGGCTGGCTCTCAAAGGCGTTGAGCATCCTTTCAACCGTTCTTTCGATCGTCAGCATGATCCCGGGATGCCAGTTCCTGCAGTTGGTCGCGATGGCAGCCTCAGCAGTGAACTCGTTCCTTACGAGCAGTGACCAGCGGGAACTGGCAAAAACAAGACTTGCTCTTGAGAGCAAATACGCCCGGTACGACATCAAGCCCACGGACCAGACCTACCAGCCGAGGGTCGTTTCCGTCCGTTCGGGGGATGAAGCGCTGGACATAGCGGTCGGAGCCGAGAGCTCCGCCCAGCAGGAACTCGGGGACATGACCAGCGGGAATTATTTGCACACGCTTGATGACGGCTGGAAGTTCAACATAACGGGCTCCTCTTTCTTTGATATTGCGGCTTTTGCAAGGGCTGGAGAGAACATAAGGAACGATAACATCCTTCAGCTGATCGCGAACAGCGCAAGGGTGCTCAAGGCCGATATGCGCAACATCGTCCACATGGAGATGACCAGCATAGGCGGCAGGACCCCTTCCAACATGACCACTTACGCCATGGAAGCGGCAAGGGGCCAGCAGGCCTTCATCATGAACTCCATGTACACTAATATCTCTGACCAGAACCAGGCGAACAATGTGAGATATGACAGGGAGTCCAAGATAAAAATGTACGAGCAGATGGTCGAGGCGTCGAACTGGAGCCTGGGCATAAGCATTTTCTCCGATGTGGCAGGCCTCTTTTTCTCCCCGGCCGCCAAATTCGGCAGCCTGGTCGGTAAAATGACATCGACTTTCATGAACCTCAATACGCAGAGTGATTATTACTATGAAAGGGCCTATGACAGGAACGGCAACCCCATCGATTACAACACAGGAGCGGTGCTGGACGAGAGCCTGATCAATGACCTGATAACGAACGGGACCGTCAGCTCAGGGGACGGGAACGTAGCCGTCAATTCGAAGGCGGTCTCCGACGTTGCCGGCAAGCTTGCGAAGGCCTTTGTGGCTTCGGAAGTAGAGGCGTCCATAAAGAAGGTCATGAGGGAAATGAGGGACCTGGTCCATATGGAGATGACGGGGATAAGGGGCGCTGACAGCGGGAATATCGCGGAAACCGCGAATATAATCAACTTCCAGACCGCGATGCAGTCGCTCAATCTCGCTGCCTCCTACCTTGCCGAGAAAGCCCAGCTGCAGAACCGCATCAATAATGCCAGGCAGGAATACGACAATATCCAGACAAAGATCAATAATTTAATAGGCGGCGCAGTTTTCTCCGGTATTGCGGGTGGGGCAACGGCGTTGGCTCTCGCGGATGCGGGCGCCGAGCTGATCTCCATCTGTCAGCTGGCCGCCGATGCTGCGAGCGCCGTGTGGGGCCTCGCTTCCGCAGCGAACGCCTGGCAGGACCATTCTTTTGCGAAGGCGCGCGCGGAAGGCGGCATGGGCGACCTGGCCGCATATATAAATGTAAAGAAGACGATGGATCATTCCGTGAACTCGGTCGAAACAAGGCTTGAACAGCTCGAAGAAAAATGCCTTGAAGAGATACTTGATTCCATGCTTGTCGATACGGGAAGGGGCTACATCGGCGTCAACAAAGGCATGGCGGCAAAGTACAAGGCGTTCATTTCCGGCCTCTACAGGGCCGAAAAAACGAAGGCCGAGGTATCGCAGGCCCTTCAGGAGATGAGAAGCGTTGCACACGAGATAATGACCGGAATTTCATGTGCGACGGCCAATTCCGCGTCTACCGTTGTGGAGATCAAGCTTGAGGCTATCAAGTCCCAGATCGACAGCCTTTTCAACATGCTCGAGTCGGTGGTGGAGAGGTGGAACCAGCTCACCGACGCGAAAAGAGCGGAGCTCAAGGCAGAGGCGCAGGCTTGGGCGGCCACGGTATCCGCCCTGATCCAAACCATCATTGTTGCCATATCGATCCGCATGGCGACATCCAAAAAGGCGAAGGCAAGGAATATAGCCCGGAACGAGAAACCGGTCGGGGGTGTTAATGGAAAAGAAGGCGGCCTGAAACAGGCTCAGCAGAATTACAAGGCCGATCCATCCCAACATAACTTTGATAAGCTCACTCAAGCTGAACAAAAACTCAGTGATGCCGCCATAGAGTACGATAAATTCGCGCAACCGTTCGAATATGCCCAGATGGCGCTTTCTTTACTGGAGCCGCTAGCCCAGCTGGCCATGGCCTCTGTTCAGAGATCGGTCATGAGGGATAATGAAAAGGCAGCCGATGCAAAAGTGTCGGCTACCGGCATAAAAGCCAATAACGGATCGTCCGCCGTGATGGACGCCAATTATGTGCCGGCCGGATTCGAGGACATGTCCGCTTCCGTGGAGGCCACTTCAGGGAAGGCCCAGCTTGAGAGCAAGCGCAAGACCAATGCGCTCCACGATATGGAAGATGATGCCGCCCTGAATGATGTGAACAGGTCGGTCAGGGATGACGCGATATTCAACAAGTCCGTTACCGTTGCAAAGCTTGCCAAATCGATCCTCTTTAAAGATGAAGACACGATCGTAGGGATAGCTCCTAAGGCCAGGAAATCAGCGCAGGGTTCGGATGTAAAAGCGGCGCAGCCGTTGACCAAAGCCGAGGTACAGAAGCTGACGAAACAGGTGGAGGATGCGGCAAAGATCCTGAGATCAGCCCAGCCTTCTTCACAGGCGGCCCAGCAGGCGGCGCAGCAGATAATAGGCCTTGCACCGCAGGTAGCGAATTATGCCAAGGAGAGTCATGCGAACACCAGCGACATTCTTGATCAATATGCCAGACAGATAATTGAGAACGTTAACAAGGCGATCGAGGGCAAAAAGACCTCACCTGCGCAAACACAAAAGGGCGAGAAAACCGGGAAACAGGCGACAATGGAAGAGCTCAGGGAAATGCTGAGGGAGGCGCAAAAAGAGTACCAGCAGGCGCTGGTGTGCCGTAATGCCGAGAGAGAAGCGCTTAAGGAATTAATGGCGAAGATGCCGGAGATGACAAAGGCGATCGTTGCAGCCCTGTCAAAGCTTGAAGAAAAAGATAAAAAGATGAAAAAGGCGGATCAGGATAAGATCGACGAACTTAAAATGAAGGTTGCGGATATTGAAGGCCTTATTTCCGAGCACAAGGACAATACAGCTCTGGTAAGCATGTTAACGGCACAGAAGGACCAGATTAACAAGCTGCTTAAATCATTACAGGAGGGACGTGATCTGGACGACCTTGAAATGGTAGGCCTGAAGGCCCAAAATGAAAAGTTGGAGCGAGATGTAAAGGTGAAAAAGGAGAATCTGGAGAAGGCAGAACAGGTGGTAGCGGAAAAAGGACAGAAAAAGGGTGCGCTAGCAGCGGCTATAGTGCGCCTTCAAAAGGAAAAGACCAGGGAATCTAAGAACGGCAGCGTGAATGTCGTGACCGAGATGTATAAGGTCGTCTAATGGTGCAAGTTTTGCACGCCTGGGAGCGATATATAATATGAGGGAAAAAGGTGTCTTCAAGGAGGCATAGGTGTGGCTATAGTTGAGAGTGCTTACTTTGGTCTTGCGAACATGACAAATGCGATGGAGCAATCCGCTGCCAGCGCCCAGGGGCTGGTCAACGCTATCAGCAGTATGATCGCCCGCGGCTTGGATGCGGCGGCTATCGTGATCAGGGTCAATACGATCCTGAAAGCATCGAAAGCGCAGGACAGTAAAAAAACTAAAGATTTCGGGGATGCGCTCACGAGCCTGAAAGAAGATGACTGCCCGCCGGCCGGTGATATAATTGACGCGCTGGAGAATCTGCGGCAGCAATTGCTCTCTGCGGAGATAACGAGGAAAAAGCTGGGGGATACGGATAGAGCGGTGATCGCATCGTCGGGCGCGGGCGGCGGCAAGCCGACCCCGTTATACTGATAGGGAAAGGGGATATTTATGGATACCGGGATCATTATCGAGTTCCTTACGGCAAGCTGGCTGGGCCTGCTCATTCCGCTTGTTCTGGGAAGTTATTTCTTTTATCAGCTTATCAGGAACTATGTCAGGCTTGCGGCTGTCAAAAAGGAAAGAGAAGCCCTGGAAGCAAAAATGAAGGACCTTGACAAGGAATACTCGGCAAAGGCGGAAGAGCTCGAGAAGAAGATGAAGGAGAGGAAAGCTCTCCTGAAAAAGTGAGGACTGGAGCATGACAGGATCAGGGAAAATTGGAAATAATAAGGAAATAGCCGCTCCCGCTGTACGGCCGAGCGACCGTAGGGCGTTTAACACCGCCAAGGAATCGCAGGAGCTGAATGAGGCGCTTGTGGGGGCCAAACTGATATCCCGCGCACCTCAAAAGGATGATGGCAGCGACCTCTCGGTCGAGGATAAATTCATGTGGGAAGTGGCGGTTAAACTCACCAAGTCGAGCAACGATCCTCTCTATGCCGTTATGATCTGCAAATATTGCAGCAATTTTATCAGGAAAATGAGCGCTTTTCGCTTCAGTTCTGACACAGTGGCGAAGCAGCTTAAAGAAATAGACGGCGGCATCAGGAAGCTGGTTGATGATTACGAATGGGGGAGAAAGCAGGTGGACGGAGATAAGTTGTGGCGGGGGCTTTCCAAACTGATAAATGATCAGATGAAAAAGCCCGACTGGGATTTCACGTCCAAACCGGAGATGAATAAAAATGACAAGCTGGTCAATAATCCGGTCAAAACGGTCGTGGATCAGTTGAATATCACCCCGGAAGGGATGAAGGAATTCGGGGTGAATATCACACCGGAAT
>CAZSXD010000018.1:0-12965 GCA_964611075.1 uncultured bacterium | reverse complement strand
CGCCTGGCAGGATTACAGGAACGGCAACGCCGATATATACGCCCAAAGGATAGATCTTAACGGAAGGGCCACCTGGAAGACGAACGGGGAAGCGATATGCAACATCAACTCGAACCAGGAGAGACCGCAGGTCATCGGCGACGAAAACCCCATAATAACCTGGACGGACTTCAGGACCGGCTCGGGCAATTCCAACATTTATGCGCAGAAGATCTCTCCCGAAGGCAAGCTATTATGGGAATTGTACGGCGTGGCATTATGCCAGGCCGGCGAAAATCAGAACAATGTCAGATTATGTACGGACATGAACGGCGGGGCCGTGGCGGTATGGCAGGACTTTCGCGACGGCAAACCGGCGATATTCGCCAGGCGGGTGAGCAGGGATGGAAAGCCGCTGTGGGTGGCCGACGGGAAGACCGTCTGCAGGTCGAGCTACTCGGCCGAATACCCGCAGATCGCGCTTATCGACGGGGATGTCGCCGTCGTCTGGCAGGACAAGAGGAACGGCGGGCTGGAGATATTCGCCCAGCTCATGACCCTGAGCGGGAGCGAGCTCTGGAAAAAGAACGGCCTCGATGTGGTAAATGCTTTCGGATCGGTCACCCAGCAGAAACCCAGGATAGTCAAGGCCGGCAATGACAGCTACATCGTCGTCTTCGAGGATTACAGGAACGGGTATTCGAACATTTACGCTCAGAAGTTCGACAACAGCGGGAAGCTCATCTGGCCGAGGGAAGGCATACAGGTATGCGTTTTCGATTCGAACCAGCTGAACCCCGTAGTTGCCGAAGACGGCAACGGCGGAGCGATAGTGGCCTGGGAGGACATGAGGGGCAGCATGATGACCATTTTCGCACAAAGGCTGGACCCCGACGGCAACAGGCTCTGGGATGACCCGGGGATCATCGTATGCCCGACCGAGTCGGAAAAGAGCTATCCCCAGATAACGAAGGACGGCATGGGCGGCGCAATTATTGCGTGGCAGGAAACAAGGAAGGATACCAATTTCACGAACCTTTATGCTCAAAGGCTCAGCAAGGGAGGGAAAACCCTATGGCCGGCGGCCGGGACTCTGCTCAGCGACACCAGCAACACAAAAACGAACCTTAAGGTCAACCTGGACAATGAGGGCGGCGCGATAATCACATGGGTGGAATACGCGGGAAAGATCAACACGCCCGACATCTACGCCCAGAGAATAGACGGGAGCGGCAAGATATTGTGGGGTTTGAGGGCGCTGTCCATCTGCAGGGCGCCGGACGCCCAGAGGAACCCGGACATCGCCGCGAACGGGGAGTTCATAATAGTGTGGGAGGATTCCGGAGGCGGGAACTATGACATATACGCCCAGAAAATAAACAAGGACGGTCAGATCGCCTGGACGTGCGACGGAGTTCCGGTGTGCGTTGCACCGTTCACCCAGCACGAGCCGAAGATCGCGGCGGGCGGCGACGGCGGAGCGACCGTCGTATGGGAAGATTACAGAAGGGCCGACTGGGACATCTTCGCCCAGAGGATCAGCGCCAGCGGGAATATCTCCTGGAACAAGGACAGCGTGGAAGTGTGCAAGGCGCCGGGGACCCAGTACTCCCCGCAGATAATAAGGAGCAGGGACATTACATCGATAATCGCATGGGAAGATTACAGGAACAATAAAAGCTACGGCATATATGCCCAGAGGCTGTCAGGGGACGGGAAATCGCTGTGGGAACCGGACGGTACCCCCGTCTGCGTCACCGATGGAGGGTCGCGCGGTCCCCAGATGGTGGATGACGGCGAAGGAGGTGTCGTCATCGTCTGGACGGATTTCAGGTACGGGACTTATGACATATACACTCAAAGAATAAATGAGGAAAAAGCCAAATAATCTCGATCTGCTGATAATTTCGGTCCTTCTGGCTTCACCATGCTTTTGCGCTGACATGGACAGCGATCACCTGTGGCAGAGGAAGGTCACCCCGGCCATAAGTTACATGCACGTGAAAAGGACCGGCAAGGCAGGCCCTCTCCACATACATATCCTGAAGGTCGACCTCAACGACAGTAAAATAAGCGTAAGGCCGAAACTCGCCCGGAACACTATCGGCGGGCTTGAAACCACGAGCGGGATCGCATACAGGGAAGGCGCCGTCGCGGCCGTGAACGGCTCTTTTTTTGAAGTAAGGAAGGAGCATCATCTTCCCATCGGCCTGATGATAGCGGACGGCGAAGTGATAAACCGTTCCATGCTGGAACGCGCCACCGTGGGGATAACAAAGGACAAAGAGGTGATCTTCGGCACGCCGAGCTCAAATGGTCATGTCGTGAACCTGGAGAACAGAAGAAGCGTGCCGATATGGGGCGTCAACAGGCCGAGCAAGAAGGATGAGGTCATCGTCTACACGAAAGAGTACGGCCCGACCACCGGCTCCGACGATCTTGGAAGGGAGATAGTGGTCGACTGTAGCGGGAAGGTCGTGAGCATCAACAGCGGGAATTCAGCGATACCGGCCGACGGTTTTGTGATCTCCCTCCACGGCTGGACAAAAGCTCTCGCCGAAAGGACAAGGATCGGCGACCGCATGGACCTTGTTTACAGTATGGAGGGCAAATGGAAGGACGTCGCTTACGCCATAACGGGCGGGCCTTTCCTTGTGAGGGACGGCGTCGTTGTCCACAAAGAAAGCATCAGGGCCGAGAGGTTCAAGAAAGAAATGCTGCCTCCCACTTCCAGGACGGCCATAGGCACCTGCGCAAGTCGAGAGCTCATCCTGGTGGTCGTCGACAAAAGGGACCCCATCAGCGTGGGCGTTACGTACGATGAACTCGCTGTCTTAATGCGGGACTTCGGGGCAGTGAACGCAATAGGGCTGGACGGCGGGCATGCAAGCACGATGTACGTGGACGGAAGGGTCGTCAATTTCCCGATGTGGGGAATGGAAGCCGCCGTGAGCAATGCCGTCACAGTCACTTACGACGGATGGAAAATGCCCGAAAGGCCGGAGCCGCCGTATACATATATATATGTATATGAACCGCCAAGCGAAAAGATGATCGAGGCACTCAGGAGCGGGGCAAGGCTCATGCCGATAGCTTACGTGCCCAGGCCTGAGGATTACGGCCTCTGGGGATTGTTCGATATCTACAAAAGGGTCATTAAGCCGATGGTCCCGGACATGCGCGCAGGCCCGTCCGCGGCCCTCTAGATACCTGCGGCCTTTCTCAACATCGCGGCCTTATCCGTCTTTTCCCAGGGAAGGTCCAGATCGCTCCTTCCGAAGTGCCCGTAAGCGGACACCTGCCTGTATATTGGCCTTCTAAGGTCGAGCTCCTTTATTATCATGCCTGGCCTGAAGTCGAAATTCTCCATGATGATATGGTTGATCTTCTCATCGGCCACCTTCCCTGTCCCGAAGGTGTTGACGGATACTGACAGCGGCTTCGCCACCCCGATAGCGTATGCCACCTGCACCTCGCATTTATCCGCAAGCCCCGCGGCCACTATGTTCTTTGCCACGTATCTCATCATGTAGGAGCCGGACCTGTCCACCTTTGTCGGGTCTTTTCCGGAGAAGCAACCGCCTCCATGCCTTGCGCTCCCGCCGTAAGTATCCACTATTATCTTCCTGCCGGTAAGGCCGGTGTCGCCCTGGGGCCCTCCTATGACGAACCTGCCCGTGGGATTGACGTAATACTTCGTGTTCTTGTCCAGGTATTTCGCCGGGATGATCTTCTTCATCACGTGCTTGATGATGTCCGCCTTGATCCTTGAATGTTTAACATGAGGATCGTGCTGGGCAGCTATCAGGACGCTGTCAACTCTTATCGGCTTGTTCTCCTCGTATTCCACTGTCACCTGAGACTTGCCGTCCGGCCTCAGGTACGGCAATGTGCCGTTCTTCCTGACCTTTGCCAGCTGCATCGCCAGTTTCTGAGCGAGGATTATCGGCAGGGGCATGAGCTCCGGCGTTTCTCTCGTGGCATATCCGAACATCAGGCCTTGGTCCCCTGCCCCGAGCCTGGCAAGGTCCTCGTGGACCACTTCGCCGCCTTTCGTTTCCAGTGACTTGTCCACTCCCATCGCGATGTCCTTTGACTGCTCCTTGATCGAGACAAGGACGCCGCATGTTTCATGGTCGAACCCTATCTCGCGGCTCACATATCCGATGTCCTTGATGGTGCTCCTTACGATCGACGGGATGTCGACGTAGCAGCCTGTGGTGATCTCGCCGGCCACCATCACAAGGCCGTTCGTCGTGAAAGATTCGCAGGCTACCCTGGCGGGCGGATCTTTCGCGATTATCGCGTCCAGCACCGCGTCGGATATCTGGTCGCACATCTTGTCCGGGTGCCCCTCCGTGACCGATTCCGACGTGAATAGATACTTATGTTTTGCCATATATTCAACCCCTTTTCATTAATTGCATGATTCAGTAAGGCGGCCTGCCCGCCGTAGCCCTGAGCCTGTCGAAGGGCGAAGGCGGGGAAAAAACAGCGAAAGTATACCACCGGTATGATAAAATGTCCACGTGGGGAATTTAAGCGAGCACTATAACCATCAGGATTTCTTCTGCAGGTGCGACGAGTGCAAAAAGAACAACGAATACAAGATACACCTCGGTATCGTCGGCGCACTCGAGCTCCTGTCTACGAACATCGGCAGGCACGTGAAGGTCCTGTCAGCCTTCAGGTGCGAAGCTCTTAACGAAAAGCTCGGCGGCGGCAGGAAAAGCCATCACATATACGGTAAAGCGGCCCATATCTTTGTCGACGGGATGCCCCCGAAGGAACTCTTCAAAAAAGCGAGGGAGATACCCGAAATAAAGGGGCTTGGCCTCAACACCGAGGAAGGAACTGTCCATATCGACCTCAGGAACGAAGAGGCGAGGCAGGAATGGGTAAAAGAGAACGGCAAATATATCACGTTGACCCCCGAGAAGAAGCGCACTTACGGCCTTGAATAGATGATCGAGCTCATCCCGAAGTTCCAGACCTACCTCAGATCCGAAAGGAACCTTTCCGCCAATTCCGTGCTCGCCTACACCAGGGACGTAAAGCAGTTCGCAATGCATGTGATGTCAAAGGGTTCGCTCTACGGCTCTCCCGGGCGCATCGATTATGCCTTTGCCAGGAACTACCTGCGAAGCCTCGAGGTGAAGAACCTTTCCAAAAAATCCCTTGCGAGGAAAATATCCTCCTGCCGCACGTTCTTCGACTTCCTCATAAGGGAAGGAAAGGTCAGGCTCAATCCTTTCGAACATCTGCTCACGCCCAAGCTCGGCAAGAGGCTGCCCACCTTCCTTTATCCGGAGGAGGTGGTCAAATTGCTCGAGGCCCCCGACACGAACAAGCTTGAGGGCATAAGGGACCTTGCGATAATGGAGCTGATATATGCATCGGGAATGAGGGTGGGCGAGATCGCGGGCCTAAGGGCCTCCGACATTGACCTTTCCGGCGGCGAGGTGCTTGTCCGCGGCAAGGGAAGCAGGGAAAGGATAGTGCTCATCGGATCAAAGGCCGTTCATGCCATGAAGAACTATCTGGCGAACCTGAAGGCTAGGGGCGAAGACAACGTTTTTGCGGGCCGGAGGGGAACAAAGCTTACGGCAAGGTCAATAGAGCGGATGATAAAGAAATACGCGAAGAAGGCAGGCATCGCAAAAAAAGTGACCCCGCACACTCTCAGGCATTCTTTCGCAACGCACCTGCTCGGCGGCGGAGCCGACCTCAAAGTCGTCCAGGAGCTTCTGGGCCATGCTTCCCTTTCGACCACTCAAATTTACACGCATATCACAAAAGAAAAGCTCAAATCAATATATGATAAATCTCATCCGAGGGCGAAATAGTCTTGACTGCATAATTGACAGGTATATAATTTTTACGTCTAAAAAAGGAGAATATATGAAAAGGAATTATTTTGTGTTCTTGCTCCTCGGTCTCTGCGTTCTCTCATTCGCCTTTATATACGGCTGCGGCGCGAACCCGACAGGCGACGGATCAAACCCATCGCCATCGGAAACCTCGGGCCGCGTGTATTACGGCACTCAGAGCCCCGGCGACGCCTGGTCATGGGACATCGGGAGCAGCACGTTCACGGGAACGAATCTCACCCGGGGATGGACGATATCGGGCAGTTATATAACGTTAAATAGCTTGTTCAAGGAAGCTGCGGTAACGGGCGTCGGAACAAGCGGCATCACGGCGGGTTCCAAGGCTTACTTCCTCGAGTTCCCGAACACGATGCTCCTTGTCAAGCCGGCGGAATCGTCCGATAACGTTATCGTTTGCGCCGCAAGCGCCGCCTCTGCTCCCACGGAAGAATGTTACAGTTATATCACTATCCCCTCATCGGGCTGGGATTATACTTCATATCCGGCTTTCGGGACGGTCGAGGCGACCTTGGGAAGCACATACACTTTCGAGGTGTTCTCACATCTTCTTGATGGCACGGCCCAACTGCCAACTACAGAATCCAACTACACTTTCAGCGGGGGTAAATTCAGCCGAGCAGACAGCAATTTCCAGATATTCGTCACTCCATCCGGTGTTTTTGTGGCCGACAATGGACCGAACAACGGCGGGATTGCCGGCGCCGCAAGCTACACGACTTTCACTTCGGAGGCAGTCATAGGAAAGCAGTTCAGGGGCGTCCTGTTCAAATACTATCCTGGCACTCAAACAGGAGAGACCGAACCCATTGGCGCAACGGGAGAAGCAAACGGCACAGTGAGAGGAGGATCGTTCTTATTCGAGAGAACTCTCGCATCTTCCGAGCCCAACTATACCAATGGCCCCACACTTGAGTTCGGCGCAAGCATTGCGAACGGCGTTTATTCGGGAACGATGCATACCACCAATTTCGCCCCGACGCCCTTCGCCCTGATAATGGCACCAGTAGGCAATCCTCAGAAAATGATGGTGTTCGGTATCTCCACTCAGGAGGGAAGTGGCATTCCCTATAATTTCCTTGTAATAGAGCAGTAACACTGTAAAGCGTTTTATAAGGCTCTGAGCATCGATCCCGGTGTTCAGGGCCTTTTGCCCTCACCCCAACCTTTCCGTTTTATTCAGCTTATCTTAACTGCCCCTCTCCATCGGAGATGGAGAGGGGTGGCCTGAGCGCTGAGCTTGTCGAAGCGCCGAAGGCCGGGGTGAGGTGCTTTCAGGGTTGACAACACCCAAAAGCGACCATATAATTGCCGTTTGTTTTATGAAGATCGATGTCTCCGACCTCCTGAAGAGCCTCGGAGCTGAACTCAAGGTCAACGAAAGCGAGCGCATCTCGCTTGCAGGCGACGACGTCGAGCTCACGTCCCCCGTCACTGTCGCGCTTAAACTGGTCAATACGGGAGGGACGGTACTGGTCACCGGAACGCTAAAGACGAGCGTCAAGCTTAACTGCGTGCGGTGCCTGAAAGAGTTCGACCAGCCGGTCAGCATCAAGATCGAGGAAGAGTACGCGAAAAAAGTGCCGTCCAGGAAGGCGGACAAGGACGAGGAAATAGAGCTTAAGGACGAGGATTTTGTCTTTGAGATCGGGGAAGACAATGTCATCGACCTGGATGAGGCCATAAGGCAGAACACAATAGTTTCGCTTCCTATCAAGCCTTTGTGCGATAAAGCGTGCAAGCTTAAGGAACCGACAAAAGAGAAGGGCAAAAAGATCGACCCGAGACTGGCGAAACTTACGGAATTGAAAATAGGAGTAAATAAAAATGCCGGTACCCAAAAAAAGACACTCTAACACGAGGACCCGGACAAGGAGGGCGAACTGGAAGCTCAAGGCGCTCAACCTCGCCGAATGCCCGCAGTGCCACGCCAGGATGCTTTCACATCACGCATGCCCGAAATGCGGCACATACCAGGGCAGAACGGTGATCAGTATCGAAGCCGAAGAGCCCAAGGAGAAAAAGAAATCTTGATCCGCATAGCTCTCGACGCCATGGGAGGCGACCACGCCCCCGCGGAAACCGTGAAAGGAGCCGTGCTTGCGGCAAAGGAGCTCCCGCAGGCGGAGATCATCCTTATCGGCCGTGAGAAAGTGATCGCAAGTGAGCTTAAAAGGCTTAAAACCCCCGCGAACATCTCCATCGTTAACGCGACCGAGGTCATCGAAACGAGCGAATCCCCCGTCCAGGCCATAAAACAAAAGAAGGATTCCTCGATCGTGAAAGGCGTTTCATTCGTCAAGGAAGGAAAGGCCGACGGGTTCGTTTCCTGCGGCAACACCGGCGCGCTGATGGCCTCGTCGCTTTTCGGGATCGGGAGGATAGAAGGCATAGAGCGTCCCGCCATAACCACGATATTCCCGACCAAGATGGGGAGAGTGGTCCTTCTTGACATGGGCGCCAATGTCGACTGTAAACCGAAGAACCTTGTGCAGTTCGCGAAAATGGGGAGCATTTATGCGGAACATGTCCTGAAGATGCCCAATCCCAAGGTCGGCCTGCTCAACATCGGAGAGGAGCCGGAAAAAGGCAATGAACTGACGACCTCCACATATCCCCTGCTCAAGGAGACGGCAGGCATCAACTTTACCGGCATGGTGGAGAGCAAGGAGATATTCAACGGCAAGGTCGACGTGGTCGTGTGCGACGGCTTCATCGGCAACCTGATACTCAAGTTCGCCGAATCTGAGGCCACTTTCATCTTTGAAATGCTCGGCGGCGAACTGAAAAGCCACCCCCTGGCGATGTTCGCTGCGTTCTTCCTCCTCCCCGCACTGCTCAGGCTGAAGAAGAAGGTGGATTACGACGAATTCGGCGGGGCCGAGCTCCTCGGGATAAACGGCGTCGTGGTCAAGGCCCACGGAAGGGCGAAATCAAAGGCCGTAAAGAACGCGATAAGGGTGGCTTATGAATCCGTCGAAGGTAAAGTGGTGGACCTCATCTCAAAGGTCGGCGGGCTGGAATGATGAAAAGAGCCAAGATAACGGGGACCGGTTCCTACGTCCCCCAGAAAGTGCTCACGAACTTCGACCTTGAGAAGATGGTCGAAACATCCGACGAATGGATCACCGAGAGGACCGGCATAAAGGAGAGAAGGGTCTCGGCCGATGATGAAGCCACTTCCGACCTCGCGATAGCCGCGGCGCGAAAAGCACTTGATAACTCAGGCACCGACCCGAAGGATATCGAGCTGATCATGGTCGGCACCTCCTCTCCCGATATGCTCTTTCCGTCAACCGCATGCATCGTCCAGGAAAAGCTCGGCGCGGTCAATGCGGCCGCTTTTGACGCATCGGCAGCCTGTTCCGGGTTCAATTACGCACTGGCGGCAGGCGCCTCCTTCATTGAGTCGGGCCAGTATAATAATGTGCTGGTGATCGGCGCGGACACGCTGACCAAGTATCTCGACTGGACCGACAGGGGCACATGCATACTGTTCGGGGACGGCGCCGGCGCCGTCATGCTCGAAGCTTCGACCGACGGCAACGGCGTCCTTGCAAATCACCTGGGCGCCTACGGCACCGGCAGCAGGTATCTGATAATGCCGGGAGGCGGATCACGGGATCCGGAGGCCAAAAACCGCTTCATACGGATGGACGGCAAGGAGGTCTATAAGTTCGCCTCGCGCGTCCTTCCCCGTTCCGTGAAGATCGTCGCCGAGAAAGCGGGGATCCCGCTCCCTGATATCGATGTCCTCATCCCCCATCAGGCGAACATAAGGATAATCGATTCCGCGCTGAAGATTTTGGGCTTGCCAAGAGAAAAAGTCTATGTTAACCTTCAGCGCTATGGCAATACCTCCGCGGCTTCTATCCCGATAGCTCTTGATGAAGCCAGCAAAGAAAAAAGGATAAAGAAGGGGAATATTGTCGCGCTCGCGGGATTCGGGGCGGGGCTCACGTACGGCGCTAACATCATAAAGTGGTGATCGGCCCCGCCACATTGGTCGGGGCAGGGAGGTAAGGGGAAAATGGATTACGGGTTCACCGAGGAACAGCTGATGATAAGGGACCTGGCGAGGAAGATCGCCCAGGAGAAGATACTCCCCATAAGGGCGGAGTCTGATGAAACCGGAGATTTCCCCTGGGGTTTCGTCAAGGCCTGCGCCGAATCCAACCTCACGGGCATAGGGATCGAGGAGAAATACGGCGGCATCGGCGGAGGGACCCTTGAGTATTGCATCGCAACGGAGGAGTTCTCGACAGCCTGCGGCGGCGTTGCGCTCGCATACGCGGCCACGGGACTCGGAACAATGCCTATCATCCTCTTCGGAAGCGAAGAGCAGAAGCAGAAATATCTCCCAGATATCGCGAGCGGCAAGAAGCTGGCCGCTTTCGGCCTGACGGAGGCGAACGCCGGAAGCGACGCCGGCGGTACGCAGACCACCGCGAAGAAGGACGGGGATCACTACATGATCAACGGCACCAAGCAATGGATAACGAACGGCGGGGAAGCGGGAACTTATTCCGTTATCGCGATGACAGACAGGTCAAAGGGCGCGAGGGGCGCTTCCGCCTTCATCCTTGAAAAGGACATGCCGGGCTTCACTTTCGGCAAAAAAGAGAACAAGATGGGCATAAGGGCTTCCGCAACAAGGGAACTGGTGTTCCAGGACTGCAAGGTCCACAAGAGCCAGATGCTCGGCAGGGAAGGCATGGGATTCATCATAGCCATGAAAACGCTCGACAAGACAAGGCCGGGCATCGCCGCGCAGGCGGTGGGCATAGCTCAGGGCGCCCTCAACGAAGCGCTCAAATATTCAAGGGAAAGGGAGCAGTTCGGCGCCAAGATAAGCACGTTCCAGGCGATCCAGCACATTCTCGCCGACATGGCCACTCAGGTGGAAGCCGCAAGGTCGCTTGTCTATCTTGCCGCAAGGGAGATCGACAGGGGTTCAAAGGACACCTCCAAGCTCTCCGCGATGTGCAAGCTTTTCGCCTCCGACACCGCGATGAAGGTGACCACGGACGCGGTGCAGATATTCGGCGGGTACGGATACATGAAGGAATATCCGGTCGAGAAAATGATGCGCGACGCGAAGATCACGCAGATATACGAAGGGACGAACCAGATACAGAGGAACGTGATAGCCCTTGAGCTGATCAAGGAGCTGTCGGCAAAGAAATAGAGCCTTAATCAGAAATGAACATCATCGTCTGTATCAAGCAGGTCCCGGGAACCACACAGGTCAAGATAAACCCCGAAACGAACACCCTGATAAGGGAAGGCGTCGAGGCCATAATCAATCCTTTTGACGAGAACGCCATTGAAGCCGCGCTCCAGCTCAGGGACAAGCACGGAGGAAAGGTCACCGTCATCACCATGGGGCCCCCGCAGGCGGCGTCCGCGCTCAAGGATGCGATCGCGCTCGGAGCTGATGACGCGATATTGCTCTCCGACAGGGCGTTCGCGGGAAGCGACACATGGGCGACGTCCTATACCCTTTCCTCCGCGATCAGGAAGATCGGCGCGTACGACCTGGTGATCTGCGGGAAACAGGCGATCGACGGCGACACCGCGCAGGTAGGGCCGGGTGTCGCCGAATTCCTCGGGCTTCCTCAGGTCACGTTCGCCGTGAGCGTTGAGGTGAATAACGGCGCGGCAAAGGTGAACAGGCTCCTTGAAGAGACGAATGAGATCATCGAGCTCAAGCTTCCCGCCGTCATCACCGTCGTCAAGCAGATGAACACGCCGAGGATGCCTTCATTCAAGGGAAAGATCAAGGCAAAGAACGCCGTGATCCCCACGTGGGGCGCAAAGGACATAAACGCCGAAGACATGAAGATCGGCCAGAAGGGCTCCCCCACTTCCGTCGTCAGGATCTTCACTCCCCCGCCCAAAGGCGGCGGCGAGATACTGAAGGGTTCTTCAGATGAGATGGTCGATTCACTCGTCAAAAAACTCAGAGAGAGGAAGGTCTGCTGACATGGGCATCAGGATCATAAATGACAAGTGCGTGGGCTGCAAACTTTGCGTCCCGGCCTGCCCGCTTGGAGTTATAACCATCGTGAATAAGAAGGCCGTCATTGACCTCGACAAATGCAATCTCTGCGGCGCGTGCCCTTCTTCGTGCAAGTTCAATGCGATCGAGATAACGAAAGAGGATGTCCATGTCATCGACAAGAGCCGATACAAGGGTATCTGGGTCTTCGCCGAGCAATATGAAAGCCACGTCCATCCTGTGGCCGTTGAACTTCTCGGTGAAGGAAGGAAACTCGCGAACGAACTGGGGGTCGAGCTTTGCGCCCTGCTCCTGGGCGATCCAAGCGTTGAAAAAGAGGCGAAAGAGCTGATCGAGTACGGCGCCGACAAGGTGTATGTGGCAACAGCGCCTGAGCTGAAGCGCTACACCACCCTCCCCTATGCTTCGATAATATCCGAAATGATAAACCGGTATAAGCCGGAGATCGTCCTCTTCGGGGCCACAACGACCGGCAGGGACCTTGCTTCAAGGATAGCGGCAAGGATAAATGCGGGATTGACGGCGGACTGCACGGGGCTCTCGATAGACAAAGAGACAAAACTTCTCCAGCAGACGCGTCCGGCGTTCGGCGGCAACATCATGGCAACGATAATCTGCAAGAACCACAGGCCGCAGATGGCGACAGTAAGGCCAAAGGTCTTCAAGAAAGCAGTTCCCGACCCTTCAAGGAAAGGCGAGGTCATCAAGGTCACGACGAAGGTCGAGCAAAAGGACCTGATAGTGAAGATCGTCGACGTCATCAAGGACGCGACCGTCAAGGTGAACCTGGCGGAGGCCGAGATAATCGTTTCGGGCGGAAGAGGCCTCGGCGGGCCTGAGAATTTCAAGCTCATCGAAGAGCTCGCGGAGGTCATAGGCGGAGCGGTGGGCGCTTCCCGCGCCACCGTCGACGCGGGATGGATATCATCGCACCATCAGGTCGGGCAGACGGGAAAGACCGTTTGCCCGAAACTATACATCGCGTGCGGGATATCCGGCGCGATCCAGCATCTGGCGGGAATGCAGTCATCCGATATCATCGTCGCGATAAACAAGGACCCGGAGGCTCCGATATT
>CAZSXD010000017.1:0-13308 GCA_964611075.1 uncultured bacterium | reverse complement strand
TTTTCAGGGTTCGGCTGTCGGTGGAGATACCGGAAAAAGCGGCCATTTTCAGCTTTTGTCCATGTGCAGACATCGGACAAGTATTATAGCGGAAAATTGAGGAAAACTGAAATTTGATGTGCTTATTGACGATAAATATGTGTAAGGGGAGATCAGTTCTAAGGAGGAGCAAATGCCAGGGCCCCATTTCCCAACAACAAAAATATTATCGAGGCTTACTCACGGCGAGAAAGTCGTATCGCCGTTCAAGTTCCCGAACATTGTCAATCAATTATCGCGAGTGGTGGCTGTTCACCCTTCCTGCCTTGAAGTACTAAAACCCTTCAACCTGCCGGAACTGAAGGTTAATCCGCAGGATGCCGTCCGCCAGATAGGGGACATTGCAAGGATAAAAGGTTTGCCGGAAGTTTTCAGGGTGGCATCGCACATGCTTCTGGATGTGAAAACGGTCTATCTGCTGGATGCCAAGAATTACAGCATCCCCGTCCATGTCCTGGTGCGTAAAGGTTTCAGTATGGATGCGGCGGAGGGGAAATCAATAGTCCTGATAATCGGCGGGAAACAGTGTTCATATAAAATGGGCGCGGAGCAGAACCTGCCTTTGGGCCTTGAGATCGGGCCATCTTTGGTTGCCAAGCCGGAAATAGTCACCAAGCTGGTCGGCATCCCTGTATCGGCGGGATTTGGAGAAGGCCCTGCGCAGATCTATCGCTCGTGGGAAGCCCAGCTCAACATAACAAGGACCGTGATAGAAGACAGCAAGATCGATGCCGAGGTCTTGCGTTTCAAAAAAGCTTATGAGGAAGTTTATGATTATTTATGCGACCTTGAGAGTAGGCTGGTCGAGAACGGAAAAGAAATGGCGGCCAACATTACTGGAGGGCACAAGCTGTTAATGAATCCCATGGGCGAGAAATATGAAAAGCTGGATGAGGCAATGAGCTTCTATTCCGAAATGTTCAGGGATACGGTCATTGGGATTAAAAATGAAAAACTGAATGCCGAACATGTGCTGGAAGTGGTCATCAATAATGTAGTGACAAAAATGAAGGATGCTGCGGAAAACGGGTCCTATCTTGCGGGAAGAGCAGAGGATATCGAGGATATCGGCAGAAAAGTCCTGGAAAAACTATGCGGAATCGTGACCGAAGACCTGGCCACCAAAATAAAAAATTCGAACCACAAACAAAAATTTGTACTCGTCGCGAGGGCCCTTCGGCCGTCAGACACGTGTTCTCTGGCACTTATCGCGGATCAGATACTGGCAATTGTGACAGAGGGGGATGGCCCCACTTCGCATACGGCAATCCTGGCAAGAGGATATGATATTCCCTGTGTAGTAGGCGTTCCGAACGCGACCACGATAATCAAGGAGAACGACCGTTTGTCCGTGGACGGTGGAAGAGGGACGGTGTTGATAAATCCTGAGGAGAACAGTGAAGACCATATAGCATTCATCACACACAGCAAACAGCATGAGTCTTACATTAAAAAATTGACAAGCGATGTTAAGGGTAAGGATTCGGTGACGTTGGATAAACACCCGTTTTATCTGGGTGCCAATATGAGCCATATCAATGAACTGCCAAAGGTCCTTATGTATGATCTTGCCGGCATCAGCCTGTTCAGGAGCGAGTTCCTTTACCTGGGAAGGAAAGGCTTCCCGACAGAAGATGAGCTTTTTGAGACGTTCAGGAAACTGGCGGTTACGATCCCCGGCAATATTGAAGTTATCGTTAGGGCGCCGGACTTCGGAGGCGATAAGGGCTTCCCGGAATATTTCGGGATCCCTAAGGAAGAGACATATTCCCCGCTCGGGTTGCGCGGCATAAGAGTGTTCTTTCGCAATGACAAGAATTTTTTAAAGAACAATGTCCTGACGCCTTTCTTAAGGGCTATTATGAGGGCTTCGAGCTACAATCCGAATTTAAAGTTCATGTTCCCAGTGATAGCTAATATGTCGGAAGTTCGTCAGTGCAAGCGCGAAGTTGAGGCAGTACAGGAAACATTAAGGAGGGAAAGCAAAAACTTCAACGAAGCCATCGAGATCGGCGCGATGGTGGAGCTGGTCTCAGCGGCACTCATTGCCAGGAGACTTTCCGGCGAGATGAAATTCCTGAAGATCGGAACGAACGACCTGATCCAGTTCATTTTCGGCGCAGGAAGGGACGACATTAATTCCGCGCACCTTTACAATCCGTTCCATGATTCGGTGTGGAAGCTATTGAAGATGATAAGAACAGGGAGCATTGTGAACCTGGGAATTTGCGGCGATATGGCAGCCGATCCTGCGGCAGCTCTCATGCTGATGGGGCTGGGTATAGATTCATATGGCGTTGTGCCGAGCGATTCGTTGAAAGTGAAATATACTTTGACTCGGGCAAAGAAAGCGGACTGCATGACGCTAGTCAACAGGTTCCTTGATGAGGCGGAGAATCCGCATTCAACCTTCAATTTCAATCGGGACGGGGTAAAGTCGTTGATCCACGAAATATTCCCTCTGGATACAGTGGTCAGCGCCATCAATCTGATCGACGGCCAGGGCTCAGCTGGTAATTAAATAGCTACTTCACATCCGCTGAAGCCAGGAATTGTTTATTCGACTTGTATTCCTTCAATCTCTCGATCAGCTGTTCGGTTGCTTCGTTGCCTTCGAAGCTGTCCAGCACTTTCCTAAGAAGCCAGACCTTTCGAAGCTCCTCTTCGGTAAGCAGCAGCTCTTCGCGCCTCGTTCCCGACATCCTTATGTCTATGGCGGGGAATATCCTGCGGTCGGAAAGCTTGCGATTGAGATGCAGTTCCATGTTGCCAGTTCCCTTGAATTCCTCGTAAATGACATCGTCCATCCTTGAGCCTGTCTCGACAAGCGCGGTCGCCAGTATCGTGCAGCTGCCGCCGTTCTCGATGTTGCGGGCGCTTCCGAAGAACCTTTTCGGCCTGTGAAGACATGTGGGGTCAAGACCTCCGGAAAGCGTCCGACCACTCGGAGGCGTCACCAGGTTGTATGCTCTTGCAAGCCTCGTTATCGAATCAAGGAGGATCACTACATCCTTACCGGTCTCAACAAGCCTTTTCGCGGATTCGATAAGCAGCTCAGAAACCTTGATATGGTTCTCCGGCGGCTCGTCGAAGGTCGAATAGATAACCTCGCCTTTGACCGACCTCTGCATGTCCGTGACCTCTTCCGGCCGCTCATCCACAAGGAGCACCTTGATGATGACATCCGGGTAGTTCGCGGTTATGCTGTTGGCGATGTTCTTCAGTATGGTCGTCTTTCCGGCCTTCGGAGGAGATACGATCATGCCTCTCTGGCCTTTCCCGATGGGAGAGACAAGGTCTATAAGCCTGGAAGCCACGGGGCATTTTTCGTATTCAAGTCTCATCATTTCGTTGGGGAATATCGGGGTCAGGTCCTCGTAGGGGACCCTTTCCCTGGCCAGCTCGGGATCTATCCCGTTGATGGCCTCCACCCTGAGGAGGCTGTAATACTTCTCGCCTTCCTTCGGCGGCCTTACTTGTCCGGAGACCTGGTCTCCGTTCGTCATGTCAAAGCGTCTTATCTGCGTCTGCGACACGTAGATGTCCTCGGAGCTGGGGGTATACCCCGCGGTCCTGAGGAATCCGTAGCCGTCGGCAAGTATCTCGAGAATGCCTTTCGCGAAAATAAGGCCGTTTGCCTGCGCTTTTGCCTCAAGTATCCTGAATATCAGGTCATGCTTCCTGACCCCCTTATAGTTGGCCATGTTCAGGTCCTTGGCTATCTCATGCAGCTCGGCGATGCTCATCGCCTGGAGATCGGCTATGTCGATCTTCACTTCCTCCTTCGCAGGGGATGAAGGTGCGCTCTTCGGTGCGGGCTTTGATTCGTTTGCTTCTTCTTTTGCCATAAAATCCTCCTTTGGGGAATTTGAAATGATTAATATTTTGCGGAAATAATGAAGCTAAATAAGGTTCTCGCTCAATCCAAGAAGATGTTACCGAATATCCGGGTTTTTGTCAAGCGTAATTATTCAAGCCTGGGGTCCTTCACCTCTATGTCCCAGGAGCCCTTGTCGGTGACAAGGATGAACTGGATCTTGTAAAGCCTCTTTATCTTCCCCTCAAAAGGCACGGTTATGGTGGTGAACTCATCCTCTTTGAAAGTGAAAGAGGTCTTCGTGATGGAGGGCGTGTAATCGTCGTCCTTTTCGTCAAAGACCTGCACGACGGGGAAGCACCACTGTCCTTCCCGTATCAGCTTGCCTCTTATGGCGAAGGTGAAATACTTGAGGCCCGAAACGTCCCTGTCGATCCTCTCGAACGCCACGCCGGGGTCCGTGGAATCCTTCGCGTATATCTTTATCGTGTTCCCCTCGTAGATATATTCGCAGTCATTGAAGGCGTTCGAGGATTTGGCGTTATAAAGGACGTTGTCGGTGGCGGCTTCTTTCGGGATGTCGCTCGCGGGCTGCGCGAAACCGCATGCGGCCGCGACGGACAATATTATAAGCAAAGTTTTTACAATGCGCATCTGCCTTCCCCATATACTATATCGTCAAATTTTAGCGGAAAATTCAGTAATTTGCAATTTTGCAGTGGTGTGTTAAAATTTTCGCCGCATGGCAAAAAAGCGCGAAGCGTGGAGCTCAAGGCTCGGGATAATCCTTGCCGTAGCCGGTTCGGCAATTGGGCTCGGCAATTTCCTCCGCTTTCCCGTCCAGGCCGCCAATAACGGCGGCGGCGCGTTCATGATCCCGTACTTCATCTCGCTCATCCTGCTCGGCATACCCCTGATGTGGGTGGAGTGGGCTATTGGCAGGTACGGCGGGCTTTTCGGCCACGGGACCGCCCCCGGCATGTTCAATCGCATGTGGAAGAACAGGTTCATCAAGTACTTCGGCGTGATCGGCATCTTCGGCCCGCTGGTCATATTCATATATTACACTTATATCGAATCATGGCTTTTGGGCTACGCTTTCTTCTCGTTGACCGGCAAGCTTGCTCAGGCGGCATCAAGCTCTCAGATGGGCGAGTTCCTTTCGGCTTACCAGGGAGTAACGCCGAATCAGTACTTTTCGAACCTGTGGATCGCCTATACGTTCTTCATCATTACTTTTGCGATGAACGTTTACATAATATATAAAGGCATATCCGGCGGCATCGAATGGCTGTGCAACTGGGCGCTGCCGGTGCTGTTCGTTGCCGGGATCGCGGTGGCGGTGAGGGTCCTCACACTTGGAGCGCCGCTGGCAGCGCATCCCGATTGGAACATAATGAACGGGCTTGGTTTTTTGTGGAACCCTGATTTTCGGGTCCTGACCCATGCCAAGGTATGGATGGCGGCGGCCGGGCAGATATTCTTCACATTGAGCGTAGGGATAGGCGTGATACTTACTTATGCCAGCTATCTCAAGAAAACAGATGACATAGTTCTTTCCGGCCTGACCTCATCGATCACCAACGAATTCGCAGAAGTGGTGCTGGGCGCAAGCATCGCGATACCCGCCGCTTTCGCCTTTTTCGGCCCGGAAAAGATCGTGGGGATTGCGCAGAGCGGGGCTTTCAACCTGGGATTCGTCACAATGCCCATGATATTCAGTCAGATCGACCTGGGCATGGTATTCGCCTTCCTCTGGTTCCTGCTCCTTTTCCTTGCCGGCATCACATCCAGCGTCTCCCTCGCACAGCCGGCGGTGTCTTTCATAGAGGACGAGTTCCATGTCTCGAAGAAACGCGCGGTGTCGATCTTTTCCTTGATAGCTTTCATACTCTGCCAGCCGTCGATATTCTTCCTGGCCAACGGGGTGGTCAATGAGCTGGATTTCTGGGGCGGGACGTTCTGCCTGGTGCTCTTTGCGACGATCGAGGTCATCCTTTTCAGCTGGGTGTTCGGCATGGACAGGGCCTGGAAGGAGATCCACCACGGCGCGATGATGGATGTTCCGCCGATCTACAAGTTCGTGATCAAATATATCACGCCGGCATTCCTGTTCTTTATCCTAGGGTTCTGGCTTTATCAGGAGGGGATACCGACGATCATGATGGCCAATGTGCCCGCCGCGAACGTCCCTTACGTGGCGGCGACCAGGATAATGCTTATCCTGATGTTTCTGGGCTTTGCGGTCGCAGTTAAGCTGGCCTGGAGGAGGAAAAAAGCGTGAACATTTACGGCTGGATATTCATGCTGGCTTCATGGACGGTCATAATCGTCCTTATGATCTACTGCTTCTGGAAGGTGCTCACTTCGAAGAAAATGTGACCCTAGGATACCTCGCTTCTATTATCGCCGTCATCCCGCCTCTGGCGTTGAAATGTCCCGTTACGACAGCCCATTTCGGCCCGCAGGCCTTGACGACATCATCCAATATCCTGTTCACGATGTTTTCATAGAATATCCCGAGGTTGCGATATCCGATAATGTAATATTTTAGCGACTTCAGCTCGATGCATTTTTTATCCGGCATGTATTTGATGACAACGCTTCCGAAATCCGGCAGCCCCGTTTTCGGGCAGACAGAGGTGTATTCCGGGATATTGATCGTGATTTCGTAGCCTTTGTGGCTGTTCGGGATCGTTTCGATCGCCGGAAGCTTCGATGCTATGCCGGACCTCGCGTGTTTTGCCGTGTATTTGCTCACAGGTGAAGATTATATCATACCTCACCCCTTTATCCCCTCTCCACAAAGTGGAGAGGGGAAGTACTTTATTTTAACTTAATGGATCCCTTCTCCATTCCATGGAGAAGGGTGCAGGGATGAGGTGCGTTAAATTATATTTTGCAAACGCCCGGTAATTCTGTATAATTTACAAAGTAATGTCAAAAAAATTAAGATCGCTCGCTCAGAGACACGGAACGCCGCTGCTTATCATAGACCATAAAAAGATCAGGGAGAAATATCTTCATTTCCGCAAGTACCTTCCGCGGGTCGGCGTGTATTACGCGATAAAAGCGAACCCTCTTCCCGAGATCATAAAGACCCTGCATGCGCTCAAGAGCGGCTTCGACGTGGCGAGCCAGGAGGAATTTGAGCTCGTGATGAGGTCCGTTCCGCGGTCCGCCCTGAAAAAGAAGCTGGATTTCGTTTACAATGACATAATACTCGCGAACACGATCAAGCCCGTGGAGACCCTCAAGAAAATGACGCCTTACAGGACGTTGATGACTTTTGACAACATCGAGGAACTGAAAAAGATAAAGAAGTACTGCCGCAACGCGGGGCTCATCATCAGGCTGCGTGTGCCGAACGCGGGCTCCATGGTGGACCTTTCCTCTAAGTTCGGGATCGATCCTTCGGAGGCCATGCCGCTCATTGATGCGGCGATCGGCATGGGGCTTGATATAGAGGGCATAAGCTTCCATGTGGGGAGCCAGTGCGTCAACATAGAGAATTACCTTACGGCTTTCAACAGCGCTTCGGAGATCCTGAGGCTGGCCAACGGCAAGGGATACAACATAAGGATACTCAACATCGGGGGCGGTTTCCCGGTCAATTACAAGGGCACGAAGGTCTCGTTCCCCGCCTTCGGCAATAAGCTTGCCGTGGAGATAGACAGGCTGTTCCCGAAGAACGTCGAGATAGTTGCCGAACCGGGAAGGTTCCTTGTGGCGGAATCGGCGAGGCTGGTGACGAAGATAGTGGGGAAGGCCTTCCGCGACGGCAAACAGTTCTATTACATCGATGATGGCGTTTACAACACGCTCTCGGGCGTGGTCTTTGACCACTGTGTGTACCATCTCCATTCTTTCCGGGGAGGGAAGAAGCGGCCGTGCGCCGTTGTGGGGCCCACCTGCGACGCCTTTGACACCGTGAGCAACAGCGAGAACCTGCCGGACCTTGAGATCGGGGAATTGTTATATGTGAACGATATCGGCGCTTATTCGAACGCTTCCGCAACTAACTTCAACGGATTCGCAAAAGCGAAAATAGTGCATATAAATAAATAGGAGGGAAGATGATGAAATTCACCGGGAAGGTCCTTGTGATAGGCTGCGGGTCCGTTGCGCAGTGCGCCATCCCCCTCATACCGAAGATCCTTGGAGTGCCTCATTCTAACGTGACCGTCCTCGATTTCGTCGACAACCGCCATCGCATAAAGGATTCATTGAAGAAAGGGATGACGTATGACGTCGACCGGATAACTCCGGAGAACTACACCGTCCTCCTCAAGGAATACGTCGGTCCCGGCGACATGATCATGGACCTGGCATGGAACATAGAGACGATCGACATGCTCCGGTGGTGCCGTGAGAACGGGGTCCTTTACGTGAACACTTCGGTCGAGGAGTGGGACCCGTACAAGGACAAGGAGAGGAAGGACCCGACGAAGTATACCTTATATGTAAGGCAAATGGAGATCAGGGACATAATACGGAAGTGGGGAGACAATGACGGCCCGACGTTCATAGTGGACCACGGGGCGAATCCCGGCCTTGTTTCCCATTTCACGAAATACGCGCTGATCGACATCGCGAAGAAGATCATACTTGAAAAACCGAACGACAGAAGGCGCGCAAAGCTCGAGGCCGCGCTAAGCGGGAAGGATTTCCCGCAGCTTGCGATGCTGAGCGGGACGAAGGTCATCCACATATCGGAGCGCGACACGCAGATAGCCGACCGCCCGAAGGAAGTGAACGAGTTCGTGAACACCTGGAGCATCGAAGGCTTTTATGAAGAGGGGGTTGCGCCCGCCGAGCTGGGGTGGGGAACGCACGAGCACTGGATCCCAAAAGACGCTCACTTCCACAAGAGCGGCCCGGGGAACCAGATATGCCTTGAATCGATGGGCATGAAGACATGGGTGAGATCGTGGGTGCCGTGCGGGGAAATAACTGGAATGGTCATAAGGCACGGAGAGGCGTTCGGCATTTCCGACAGGCTCACGGTCTGGAAGAACGGGAAAGCGGTCTACAGGCCCACTGTCCACTATGCCTACTGCCCCAGCGATCCCGCGATCAATTCTCTGCACGAAATGGAGATGAGGAACTTCCAAATGCAGGAGAAACTCAGGATAATGAGCGATGAGATCATAAAAGGACGGGATGAGCTCGGAGTTCTCCTTATGGGGCATGATTTCACCGCGTGGTGGACGGGCAGCCTGCTCGATATACATACGGCGAGGAAACTCGTGCCCCATCAGCAGGCGACGACGCTTCAGGTGGCGATCTCCGCGGTTGCGGCGGCAAAATGGGCGATAGAGAATCCCAGGAAAGGCTACCGCCTGCCCGACGACATCGATCATGAATTCATACTGAAGATAGCCCTACCGTACATCAGGCCGTTCGTTTCCCAGCCGGTGGACTGGACGCCGCTCAAGCACATGAATAAAAGGTTCGTTCAGTTCGACGAGAAGAAGTTCGACAGAAAAAAAGACCTGTGGCAGTTCGTCACTTTCATGACGGACAGGGAAATGGCCGCTCTGGCGAAAAGAAAGCGGGGGTAGGGGGCCGGACTATTTCCAGTTCTCCTTGTAGAAGAAGTTACCCTTTTTGTCGTACCGCGTCTGACCCACCAGCTTTTCGTTCTCGTATTCCATCTCTGCCAGCAGTTCGCCGGTCTCATAGTATTCCTTCGCGGGTCCGTGCTTGATACTGCCGACCACGGTGAGTTCGGCTTTCAGCTTGCCGCTCCCGTAATATTCCTTCTTGGTGTCGGCGGATCCCTGTGGAGCCGGCGCTTTTGGCTTTTCGGCAACTATCTCCGGTACGGGTGCCGGGGGCTCTTCTTTTAACGGCGCCTTTTCCATTATAGCAGGCACCTCTAAAGGAGGGACTTCTTCGACGGGCGTTTCGGGAAGCTCTGGCTCAACAGGAGTTTCGGGTTGCTTGACCTCAATTGTCTCCATCTTTGGCGGATCCGCCGGGGCCGGCTCTGCGGCCTGCACAGGCGGGGGAGGCGGTGCTTCGGGTTCTTCCGGACGCTCGGCCATCGATCCGGTGGCGTTCAGGATGCCACCGTCCATTCCGTGGCGCCTGACGCCGGTGAGCACGCCTTCTTTATAATCGTCCTCGGCCATCAGCGCCCCGTTCTCATAATATTCCTTGATGATCCCGTGAGGCTTGTTGTTCAGGAAGCGCGCTTCCAGCTTCAATCCCCCGGTCCTGTAATATTCATTGTGGATGCCGGCGGCGAAATCCGTCTCGGCCTTGATCATGCCGTTCTCGTAGAATTCCTTGATGGGGCCGGAATGCTTGCCCGACCCGTCATAATGCTTCTGGAGCACCAGAATGCCGTTCTTGTAGGTTTCCTCGGCCTTGAGCGTGCCGTCGTCGTAGAACTCGCGGGTCATGCCGTCGGCATGGCCGTTGCGGAACGATGCCTCGATCCTGACGGCGCCGTTGTCGTGGAACTGAAGGACATTGCCTTCCAGCTCCCCCAGCTTATTGAAATGTTTCTGCTGGACCAGCTCGCCGTCCCTGTACACCTCATCCGACATCGGCGTGCCGTCCTCGTAGTATTCGTGGAACATTCCGTGGGGTATGCCGTTCCTGAACGACGCCTCTATCTTGACGTGTCCGTTCTCGTAGTAGGCTCTTGTGATGCCGTTGCGGACGTCGCCCCTGAAGCTGTTCTCAAGCCTGAGCGCTCCGCTCTCGTAATATTCCTTTTCTATCCTGTTGCGCTCAAAAAGGCCTAGCAACTTAAGCTCCTTTTTAATGCCATGGTAAAAATTTTACCTCAAATACCGCCAAAAAGCCAGTCATTTTGACGCAAGTGCGGTAAGGAACCTGGCTTTCAGCATCCCTTCGTCCCATTCGCCGTCAGATGTTGAATCCCACACGATCCCGCCGCCGATACCCATTTCGGCTTTGTTATCTTTGATCAACACTGTTCGAATAGGAATGTTGAAATACATATCCCTTTCCGGCGTTATATAACCGATCGCTCCTGTGTAGATCCTGCGTTCTTCCTTTTCTATGCCTTTGATCAATTCCATGGCCCGTATTTTGGGAGCGCCGGTGACGGAGCCGGAAGGGAACAGCGCGGCGAAAAGATCGTAAACTTTGATGTTCCTCCGAACTTTCGCGGTGACCGTCGAGGTCATCTGGAAAAGCGTGCGGTATTTCGTTATCGTGTAGACCTTCGGCCAATCGATATCCGTCCCGATGCGGCCCATGTCGTTCCGAAGCAGGTCGGCTATCATTATATTCTCTGCGCGGTTCTTGGTGTCTTTGCCGAACTTAAAGCGCTCGACAAGGTCTTCGATCCAGTTCCTTCCGCGCCACCAGGTGCCTTTCATGGGTTCCGTCAGGATATCCGTTCCCCGTTTTCTGATGAACCTTTCCGGGGAGAGCGAAAGTATCCGGAAATCATCTGCCTCGATATATGCGGAGTAGGGAACCGGCTGGATCTCGTAAAGCTTCTGATGAAGCGAAAGGGCGTCGCCCTTGAAGTTGAAATGGTATTTGATGCAATAGGTTATCTGATAAACATCCCCGATGGAGATGTGGCGGCGGATGCGTTCAATGTTCGACGAGTATTTTTCCTTCGAAATGTTCAGCCGCAGGTCATCAAGCTTGAAGGACCTTTGAATTTTTCCCGGCCTTTCAAATTTAGGCCGGTCATAGGCCGCGAACATGAGGAGGGGGAAATCGAACCTTCGAGCTTCGAAAAGTTTTTCCTCGAAGCAGTGGCCGGCTTCGTAGGACATGAAGCCCGCGATGTAAAGCCCGGAATCTAGGAAGTTTTCGATATCTTCAAAACTTTTGCGTAACTTCGAAGGTTCATCGCATCGGATGATCGAAACGGGGTTTTCGAACAGTAAAGGTTTTCTCTCGAAATCTATGAGTATGCGCATGATCTTAAGGCCTGGGTTTTCCGCGTCACGCGGAGATGAAGATCATAGCCGGAATGTATTATAACACAAAGTTCAATCGCTGCTATTGTCGGGTGACTGCGCGGCTTCCGCCTCCTCCGACTCTACCCATTCCCGGAACTTATTGATGGCTTTGACCGCGTCCTCATAGTCCCCGTCGGGGTTCCAGAAGCCGTAATCGAATTCCTTATGCCCGTGCATGTAGCGGGCCTTGAGCTGCTGGAACATGAAGTCTACCATGTCAAGCTCAATGTTCTTGTCAGGATAAGCCTGGATCCAGAGGCCGACGTCCTGTGCATCGGGCCCGAACAAGCTTTCCAGGCGGTCCCATGTCTTGTATATCGCCTCGTAAGGATGGCCAGCGTCGCTCATCACTTCCTCGCCCTCGTTATCGGTGTTACTTGAGTGTGCGAAATTGCTGAGGGAAGGGTAGGGCATGATCCACATGTAGCCCAGCTTCTGTATGGCAACGGGGTCCTGGCCCGTGATGCTCCTGGTCTCCTCGCTGCGGTGCCAGACAGTTGATCCGAATATGTCCTCCGAAACGTTTATGCCGTAAGACGCCAGTTTTGCTTTCGCTTCTTTCAGGAAGGCCGTAATGATGTCCTGCCTGCCGGGGTTGATCACTGTGCAGCGCGTGGCCGGGTATCTAAAAAAATCAAGGTTGATGTCGATACCGTACACGGCTAGTGCGGCCGCGACCTCGATATTATAATCCCACACATCCGTATTTGACGGGTCCAGCCAGGTGCCTTTTTCCTTCCCGCATCCCAGAAAAGGCAGCTGCATCTCAGGCTTATTTGAGGCAAGCAGCTTATCCTTGAAAACGCAAAGTCTTGCGACCGGCCGTATGCCGTTCTCGCGGAGGATGTACAGAAGTTTCATGAGCGGCACAGGATCCCTTACGGCTTCTTTGGCCGGGATCGTTCCAGGCAGGGCCACCCTTATCCTGCCGTCATAATCCTTGAAACCGATGAAGGCAGTGTTGCAGCCCGCTTCTTTCAGGAGCCCGATCTGGTACCTGACGGCCTTTTCGCTCCCTGCGATGTCTCCTGTCCAGTACATTGCATGAGTGTGGAAACCTTTTGGCTTGGGCGGCACTTTCCCGTACATTTCGGACTTCATTATGCCGGGAATGGATATCTTCTGTTCGCACCTGATCCGGCCGTCTTCGAGCGAATTGGCTTTTTTTATCGCCCTGGCGAACGAGCCGACGGTGTAATATTCCACCCAGGGGAGGTACTTCTTCGCTATCTGTTGCAGTGTCTCTCCTTCCCGGGCCTCATGTGTCAGGATGTTGGTCGCTCCGTCGTAGATGTCGGGTGGCGGCGTCGGGCAGGACGGTGTCGGCGTCGGCGTTGCTGTCGCCGTAATTTGATATGTTGGAGCCGGAGCTGGATTTACGCTAGCCATGATACACCTATATCGACAGAGAAAGACTGAAATTTCAGGGAAAACCCGACGATTAAACATCGTATGGTTCATTTCGAAAAAAATCATGGGTTGCCAGGCCCA
>CAZSXD010000016.1:0-13855 GCA_964611075.1 uncultured bacterium | reverse complement strand
ATCTTTTTCCTCTTCAACCCCCTCAGTGTAAAGTTTTGCTATACGCAGGTCGCCGACCGATCTTTCCCGGATCACACCCAGTTGTGTCGCGGGAACCGCTGCAGCACCGGTAGTGACTGCCTGCGCAGTCGTACCAGGGGCTCCTGCAACAACAGGTGTAGGCGACGCAACGCTCGCAAGATATGAATTTACTGCAGCTGCTTCTCCGGCCGAAAGTGTAGGTGTAGGTGCTGGTCCAGCCATTTATCTCGTACCTCCCAGTTCTTTGACCTCGTCATCTGTCAAAGGTCTCTGACCCTTAACGGTCCCGTCGGCATTTGTCTTCCCGTCCAGTATGGATTCAAGGTCCTTTCGAGCGGCCCACTGTTCAATAAGCTCTCCGCAGTCCGGCGCGATCTCCTGCGCTCCCAGATAATTCGGATGATAGATCGCCTGGCTGTACGCTTCCACATGCTTGCGATCGGGCCTGTCATTTCCCCCGAATCCGACCTTGAAGTTAATAGTGCCTCCCTCCGCCATGCCATCTATCTTGTAATAATCGAACTGAAGAGCTGTGTCCACGGCGGTGTCCCTGAGGAACGGAAGGGCATTCTTTCCGGTGATCGGAAGGAAAACAGTGCCCCCCCATGAACGGGTCATCACATCATCGCCGCTGAACCTCGGTATCAGGTTCACATTGATCGCTCCGTATGCCTTCACGATGCCCCACAGGTCGAGGCCAAGCCTGTATTGGGCCCTTTGCTTGAGGTCCCATTTCTGCTCCTGGACGTGGGTGTAATTAACGGCCAGTCCTTCATCATTGAGCAGGTTCCACCCGCGCCAGCGCATTTCACCGAAGAAGCTCCTGCCCTCATTATGAAGCGACCAGTCATGTACTGACGATTCCGGGATAGCGTCCGTAAAGAGCGACGGCATGGTATAGTCCGAAGGATATTTCATCTCTCCGGCGCTTTCACCCGCCACCGTGGTCGTGAGGTGCGCCGCCACCCAGCCATCCACCCTGGCGAAGAAATTGAGGTCCGCAGCACTTATGTCCAGGTCTCCGGAAAGGCTGTATCCCACCGTGTTCCTTGAAAAATGCCAGAAGGCATCTTTCCTGGTCGCAAGATATCCATCTTCGTGCCTCATGTAACCGATCAGATTGATGGGGCCGATGAACGTGCTGGAAACATCTGCCGTCCATCCCTCGCTTTTTTGCGCCATGTTGTACGCCTGCTGTTTATCCCCCCTGTTATAATCTTTCCAGAAGTAGGTGTAGCCAAAGGCGGCCGTACCCAGTACGCCGGCCTTTGCCGTGTTCTTGCCTTCCGCCAGGCCAAGAACCCTGTCTATTATCCATCTCAGAAAGCTTGGTGTGACAACTCTCGCCTTCAAGGCGTCATATTTGTCATATCCAAGTTTATTTGCGTATTCCGTGTAGTCCTTGTCCGCTGTGACCGATAAAAAGTATCTTTCCTCCCCAATGATCTTCCCAATGACGTTCGAACATAAGCCCATGTTATCAAGCCTATAACCCATGACGCCGACGTCCTGAAGGCTGTTAAAACCCGTTGGAAGGGATGCTGTCCCCTTGTACGCTTCCAGTGAAAGGTTCGGAGGGAGCGCAAGCCAGGCGGCGCCGCCCTCTTTGTTGGCAATAATGTTATTAGTATCTATCTTCTTCTTCTGATTCTGTTTCTGTATGGCATGATACTGCTCATAGCTCAGCCCGTGGAGCTGGGATCCGCGCACAGTAGCAGTAGCGGTGTTTGTCCGGGGTTCAACCGGCTGCGCTGCAGGCTGTGTCGGGGCGGCCGGCTGCGTTGCTCTCCTTCTCTGAGATCTGCGCCTCTGTGGTGCTGCCGGAGCAGGTGCCGCAGGAGCGGTTGCCGCAGGTGCCGCCGGAGCGGCTGCAGCAGGTGCCGCAGGAGCGGCTGCAGCAGGCGCCGCACGTTGAGGCGTCGGCGTCGCATTCATCGTATTATAGGATTCAATCAACGCACGTTCCTCTGCTGACAAGGTGGGTGTTCTACTGACAGTCGCCATATTCTTCTTTACCCTCCTATTTTATTTATCGTCACAATAATAAGAAAATTTCACTTTTTCTTAATAATCTCAGAAGTTCCAGATCGCCGCTATCCGGTGAGATTCGCTGTTATAATTAAAGCCGTTGTTGGAAGGCTCGTAATAATACATTATCTGGACATCGTTCCTGTCATCGACCCTGTACTTCAATCCGGCTCCAAAGCTCCGGTACCAGCCGTGATGCGTCTCGCCGCTCACATTGGGGTCCTTGAAGTCCTGCTGCCCGAAGGTCGCCTGCAGAGGAAGGTACCACCCCTTCCCCACCCAGCCGAAAAGGATCCCTAATCCTTTTATCTTTCCGAGGTCGCTGAACTTCGGCATATATGATAATGTAAGTTCCTGCGTGATTATTTCCGTGGGCTGAAGCTCCTTGACCAGGGGCTGGTTCAGGAAACCGTATTCATAATGATATTCCTCGCCGGGGTCCTGCTTCCCGTTGCGGTTAAGGTCGTCGTAGACCAAGGTTTCCCCGGGGTCCTGCACTCCGTTCCCGTTCGTATCTCCCTCGATGGACATGCCGAAGTTGGTCCAAAGGTTGCGTCCGTACGGCATGAAGTTCTTCGCCGCATCCATGCCGTTCTTTTCTGCCTTATAGGTGAACGTCGCGGACAGCTTAGGATCGCTTCCCTCCTCATAATCGGAATTCATGAGGCCGCACACGTTCAGCAACTCGCCCAGAAAAGGTATCTGCGCGTTGACCCTTGCGAACAAAAAGTCGTTCGAAGGTTTTTTTTGGTTCATTCTCGCGTTGAGATAGGCTGCTTTCGCATCGTCCCAGACCTTCTGGGCTTTCGCAGTGTCGCGCTTCAATGTATCGCCGTTCCACGGTTCATTGACGCCGTTGCCGTTACGATCGTCGAAATCGTAATACTTGTCCAGGCCGCCGCCGGGATCGATCACTTTCCGGTCCCCGAACGGTCTCCCCTGGGATGATTCGGGCATCTTGCCGTTCTCCTCCAGCACGTAATATTTGTCGGGGATGCTGCTTGCGGTGATCTCGGAATGCCCGCCCCCGAACTCAAGCCGTCCCAGCACCTGCCAGGGGAATTTAAAGGCGATGGGCTGGGTCACCGTTTCGATCGAGTACGGAATATCCACCTGCGTCCTGCTTATGTCCGAGGTACTGGGCGTGAGCTTGAAGCCGTCGGTCCACGCATCGTAAACAGGAGTGTTCACGGTGAGCTGCGCTTCTGTCCTGGCAACGCTCGCGCCGATGTTCACCTTGTTTATAATATCATGGAGCACCTTGGCATGAGGAATAAGCCCGTAAACGGAAAGAGCATATTTTATGGACGCCTGATATGTCCGGATAAGGTCGGTTTGGAGCAGATCGAACTTCCAGTTGTTGCTCCTTATGACCCAATCCGGCGTGGTCTTGTCTATCCACGGCAGGATGGTGCCGCGCTCCGTATTGGAACCTAAATAATTGGTCGTGGAGAAATCGAATCCCAGACCCAGCGCCCCGCCCGGGAATTCCCTGATGTTCGTTCTGATGCCGAAGCTGTTGACCTCGCTGCGGTAAGACTTTTCGGGGCCGTTGCCAAAAACGATATTGCCCTGACCGTCCTCCATGAAGGCCTCCCACGGAGCGACGGGCTCGGAAACATCTTTACCCTCAACCAGCGGGACCTGCGACACCACGCGTTCACTTTGACATATATGGTTATAGTTAATGCTGAAAGGAGGCAGGTACAACCCCATGTCATCCTTGTATTTTTCCAGACGCTGGGCCGGGACCGAACCGGGTAAAAGCCCGCTGTAATAGGCCTCCCTTAACCCTCTTAAGAATCCGCCGGCATCGCCATGGATGTAACTTTCTTCGGCATCATCCACCCTATCCGCGGCGGATTCTTCTGTTTCCGTCACCCTTGCGCGGCTTCCGACCTTCTTCAAAAGGTATCCCACTTTCGGTCCGATATCGAGCTTTCTGTTATTCGACTCTTTGAATTTGGCCTGGTTCTTGAACTGGTCCTTTTCCTGCCCCTCGAGATCCTCTTTTTTCAGGAACATCACCAGGTCATAGCTGCGCTCCAGCTCGTTGACGGGCTCGACAAGCAGGTCGTACCATCTGAAGGGCCTCACAACTCCCATGATCCTGTCAATGTGCTCTTTGGCAAGATCGAACGTAACTGCCGGGTCCTTCGCCGAATACCTTCTTCCCTCCAGCACACCCTGCCTGCACAGCGCCTCCAGGGAGCGCTCGACGACCGCCTTAAGGTCTTCATCCGCGATATCCAGCGTCAGAGGCGCCTGCGGGAGATGCATCCCACTGACCATATCAACGTATGACGCGGATTGAGTTCTTGCGGGAAGATGCCTCAGCTTCCTGTAAACGCCGTCGAACTTTTTGATCGCCTTGTTCAGGTCCTCCTGGGCATCCTTGAGCTTGACCAGATCCTTGGCAGCCCTCATTGATTTAAGGTTGGACAGATGGATATACGCTTTCCCTGCGCTTATGCCGGCGCCCTTCTCTCTGCCGATGTCCCTCGCGATGACGTTTTTCAGATGCTCGACCGCAAGATCGTACCTGTTCTCTCCGAGATATGTGAGGATCGCGAGCACCTCTGCATAATCATATTCGGCCTTTACATCGGTCGCGAATACGTTGGGGTTGAGTTTTAAAGCCAGCTTGTACAGCCTTTCCGCCTCAAGGTACCTTTCGACCGAGCCTCCCGCCGTCCAGCCGGTGTACTGGGCTTTTCTGAGGACGAATTCGGCCTGCGTTTGGAAGTCGCCGCCGGAACCGCCCTCCGTCAAGGCTTCGTTCAGGAAACCTTCGATGGATTCCTTGTAACCGGCCAGTTCAGTGAAAAGGGCCTTTGTTCCTTCGGGTATGTCCTTCATGGCCTGCTCAAGCTTAGCGAGCAGACTCTTCAGATATTCTTTTCTGGGCATAGCCGCCGCTGCGGCATGAGCAGGCGCGGCCGCCGGGAGCTTTCCGGCAAGAGCGACCTGTTCCGTGATGCTCTTCCTTGTTTTTGCGGCATCCTCGATAGCCGCAATATCAGGATCGCTCAGGGAAAGCGCAATAAAGGTCAGGGTCTGGCCGGCTTTTATCTTTGCCTTTTCGTCGTCGGCGCTCACCTTGTCGGACACGGCCCTGTTTTCCAGCGCGGAGGTGTCGGTCTCGCAGTTGAATATGTCCTTGAACAAGTCGTCCTTTATCTTAAGATATCTGCCTATCTTGTTTATGGTTGCGCCGGGGCCTCTTTTTTCAAGTACGAAATCGACAAGATACTTATCGTTCCGAAGCAGGAGGATGGAGGGAGCATCCGTGTAAAGCTCTACCTTCTCCCTGTTATTGAGGCTGTTGTAAATATCAAGCGCATTGACGTAATACCTCCTTGCCTCTTTCAATTTCTCATTGTCATCCGGGTACAGCCAGTTATTGAGATGAGCCCACCAGACATAGGCCTTGGCCTTTTTAACTTTGTCGCGATCGTTCGTCAGCCTTCTGACCTCGGCCATCACGTCTCTCTTCATATCAGCGTCATCCCGCTGCTCCTGCTCTCCTCTGCGCACCATATTGCCCTTCACAACGACCGCGTTCACAAGAGGGTCCATGTACTCCACTTCTATGCCGGCTTCATCCCTTCCGCCTCTCCCTCTCTTAATGAAATTCTTGTAATACAGTTTTATGCGGTCCACGGCCACTTTCTCGTTCACGGCGCTGTAGACCGAGTTCACGCCGAGAAGCGTCCTGAGCGCATAAAAATAATTCTCGAGTTTGCTGTCGTCCCCGTTCTCCGGCAGAAGAAGCGGCCCCAGGGCCTGATCGTCGAAACTCTTCCTTTTCAGGCTATATATCTCATCGTAAAGCTTGATTATTTTCTCCCTCTTGTTCCCGATGCCTGCGTCCCCAAGGAATTTATCGCGCTGATTATTTATGTAAAATATCTTCCGGGCGATCGTGTCGCAGAGAAGGCTTGCGGCCCGGAGCTTGAGCTTGCCGATATAGATGCCGGAAAGCCCCATGTAGACCGTGGCAAGCATGTTCCTGTCGCTGAGCTCGTCCGCGAAATCGCTCGCTTTCTTTTCCAGCACCGCGAGCGCGTCAAGTTTCCGGCTGATCTCCGCCGAACTCTTCGCGATCGCATCGGCACCCGCCGCGGCCGCGTCGATCGTCGCTTTGTTAAGGTCCACGAGCTTGGGCACGCATTTGCTGAAGTACGGCGATTTTGACTTTGCCGAGAATGCAAGCAGTTCCTCCAGCCTGTCCCGCGCTCCCTTAAAGATGCCGTCAAAAACAGTCTTGCTGACATTGGGTGTTCTCATTTTTTCCAGTTCCACCCACCCGAGCTGAACATCCACGTTCGAGAGGGCATCCCAGATCCCGCAGTAAAAATCTATGTCCATGTTCAGCCCGCCCATCCTCCGCTCGACCAGATCCTTCCTGTCCTTTGTTTCCGTGCGATTTTCATTCAGGACGTTGTTTATGAGGCCGCCGTCGCCGGTATCCCTCAATATCTGGAGGAGCTCCCTTCTGGCGCCGCCAAGAACGTTCTTCCTTGTGTCGAGGTCCTTGATATTCGCCGTCGAACTTATCCGGGCCTGCGCGTGCTCGAACGACGCCCTGGCGGACATGTCCGTGCGCGCCAGCTCATCGCTCACCTTCAGTGTCCTCACCGCATCCTTCACGTGCTGGGACCGTTTTTCAACCAGCTCGTAATTCTTGTAATCGCTGCGGTTGATGCGCACCACTTCCTGGGGGACCTGGTTCCTTAACTGGCATTCCAGCTTTTCCAGGGCGAGGTACGAATAACTATTCTCCGAGAAAGGGCTTTTCAGGTTCTTATCACCTGCCGAGGGGTCAAAATACCTCCTCAAATAATCGGACGCCTTGTTCTCATCGATCCGGGAAAGTTCTATCTGGAGCGAAAGATCGCCGCAAATGGCCATCGACTTGATGTCATTGAAGGGTGTGTTCTCCGCCAGTTCATGGTAGCGGGCTGCAACCTTGGCCTTGTCTGTCTCATTGCCCTCGACGCGGGCCTTCCTGGCGAGGAGATCGTTCTCCGCAAGTATCAGGTCGTGGTAAAGGTAATTCCCGCGCTCATCTATATCCTCCAGTATCTTCTTCGCATTCGCTATATTCTGAAGTGCTCCTACTGGTTTATTGGGATCATTTGAATAGATCCTCTTAAGGACGGCTTTTTCTTCTTCCTCGCTATGTGGCTTTTTTGCGTCCTGAAGCACGCGCTTGCCTTTTTGCCCATATGCCCAGGCCTGCACGTACTTTACGCCTTCCATCGCTTTCTTAAGATTTCTTGAGGCCCATACTCTCCCTCCGACGCCTTTGTCCCCGCAGACATAATCATTCCCCGAGATATAGCCGCTTATTTGATTCAGGTCCCAATTTATGATGGGGTCCAAAAGCTCCCGGTTTAAGTTATCTTCCGAATCCTCCGGATGGTTCCTTAATGTCCTCATCTGATATTCCAGGATACGGCTCTTCCCTATATCGAAATAAGGCCTTTCCTCATCACTCACTCTCGGGTCCAGGCAATACTTTTCTCTGCCTTCATGGACCAGCTTGATAGCTTTTTCGATCTCCCTATCATAGTTGCTTCCTATTGTTACTTGGACATTCTCGTTCACCTGGGTGAAAATAAGTTCGCCAAGCCCGATCTTTGCCTCGCCGTAAGGGACTTTGAGCTTGTCAATTTCACTCTGATGCTCCGCTATCTGCCCTCTTGCCCGCTCTATATAAGGGCATTCCTCCAGGGCTCGGCCATTGCTCCCGAAATCATGCTCTTCCCTGTACTTGAGGTCTGGTATCGCGGCCGGAATGAATCCCGAATCGGGGACCATGAGAAATTCAATAAGCCCCAGGTAATGGGAAGCGTCTATGAAATCCTGCCGGCCGCCCCTGGTCCCCAGCATACTGGCAAGTCTCACCACCCTGTTGCACACATGCCAGCCCGATAATTCCCTTGCAAAATCTCCGATTGTTTTCTTTGTATATAATATCGCGTCATTCTCAAGGGTCGGGTTCGGACTAGTGATAGGCATCTTGGCCCTTTCATCGAATTCGGTCGTGCCAAAGACCTTGATCTTCTTTATTTTCTCGCCGGTGCTGGGATCCGTCCTGTTCCAGTCCACCGTGACCGGCCTGGGCCGTGCCAAAGCTTTCTCGAGGTTGTGATAGCTGTAATCGTTATATTTGCCGGCCTGTCCTGATCGAGGCACGACGGTCTCTTCCGGAACAGGGGTCTCTTCCGGGGCTGCCACAGGCGTGGCAGTGCGCGGCACCTGGGCGATGACGATATTCGGCGCCCGTATATTTTCTACCATCTGATACACCCCTCCTATATATATATCGTCATTTTTGGGGAAAAATCCCAGGAAAACAGCGTGGATTACTGTGAGTTGCTGATCAGCTTCCGCAGGGACTCAAGCGATTTGCCCAGCGCTTCGCATCCTTTTCCGGCCTGATAGGAATATTCCGTCGAGGCAAGCGAACCGAAAAGTATGGAGGATTTTCGGGCTCTTTCGTAATTACTGACGAACTCCTGTGATTTGACATCTATCGCCTTTTTCCCGACCGTCCCCGCCTGAAGCAACCTGGCAAGGGCATACTCGGCCTGTATCTGGATGCCGGGTATGACCACCTCGCTTCTCTGCACCAATGATTCGCTGAACGATGTGGTGCCGTCATCACGCTTGACCACCTTGCGGTACAACACCATGTACCTTTCGCCCCTGGCAATATGGGCAAGATTGTAAGTGCACAGCTTAAAGACCTTTTCGTTCCTCTCCATTTCGTCTTTCTTACCTTCCATTTCAGCCTGCTGAGCCCCCATTGCGGCCTGCTGGGCCCTTGTATACAGGATGTTCACATCGATGCTGCGGTAGAGGTACAGGTTGTCGTTCTGCACGCCAGGGATCAACCAGGGTCCCTTATAAATGATATTAGCGAACGGCTTAACGAACGGGAACCACCGTTCATTTTTATACGTTCTGCTCTCAAGTAGATAGGAGAGCTTTGACTCCATAGCATCAAAGAGCCTGGGCCTTGCGAATTCACCGCCAAAGACCCCGGGCTGACCGGACTCACCCCCCTCATATATCCTCTCCGCTTCACAAAGAGACATGAGGGCGTCATCCATGTCCTTGATCTCCTGGGCTATTTCATCTTTGTCTTCCGCCTGATCGGATGCTACGGGGGCCGGAGGAGCGGCTTTTTCCGCCTCCGCCTTCGCCTTTTTCCTCAACTCTTTTTGCGCCTCCATATAGACAAGCCCTTTCGTCGCCAGCGCGGAAGCCATAAAACCGCGCCTTTCCGGATACTTATACATCGTGCCATCTTCAATGTTCCTTAAATAGTACAGTTGTCTGTCAAACCATGTCTTGAGCTCTGGCGCGGGGATCACGGCCTGTCCCCTGGTCTCATCCGAGTTGTTCCGGAACCACGCAAACGGGTGGAGGTACCAGTTGACGGATCCCTCGGTATATCGGTCATCCTTTGCCATATTGTAAAGAGTTTCCGCCATTTTCAGCGCGACAATTTTTGCCCCGGGGGTGTCTTCCCACTTGGCGTAAATACCCTTCAGTCTGTCCAGCCCTTTCAGGAATTCTCTTGAGAGGGGGCCCCTGGTGCGAAGCTCCCTGATCGCCTCCCGGAACTTGTCATCTATCTGCAGCTTCACGTTCCTTCTTGTCAGACTGTTCTTCTCAGATTGCTCCAGGTATCCCGAGAGCGCCTCTTTGGTCGCCGCGGTCTCGTTCTCCAGCTTATCCTCCGCGCCCGGCAACGGAAAAAGATACCGCCCGAGGCTCTCATAAGACTGAAGGTGTTTTTCGTCCGCTTCCAGGTCCTCTTTCTCCTTTTTGGGAACGGTGATATCTTCGGGTTTATCATTGAGACCCAATGGGTTGACCTTTATCTCTGCTCTCCTGAAAATGAAATTCCCGCCATCCTTTACGCTCTTTATCTTCCTGAAATTGCGGAGCGCGTCGTTCAGATACATGTTCTCATTCTTGTACAGCTCTTCATCAAAGACAAATTTCCTGCGCTTGTTTTCCGCATCCTTCTTATATTTGACGATCTCTCCTCTGATTTCTTTGCGGATTTTCTCCTTCTTTGATTCATTTTTCTCCATGAACAGCGAATCGTACATCTTCATTATTCCGCTTATGAATTCGTTCTCGTTCGTGCGATCCTTGATGTTCTGCCGGATGTTCATCTTTTGAACATCGTTTGCCGCCAGATGCAGTTGATCTTCATAAGTGCCGATGCTGTACAGGTTATCGTACAATTTGCCCGCGGGCCCTATCCTGAGCTGTGCATCGATGCACCAGTTGTCCTCTGTGGCAATACCCCTGCCGGATTTATTTTCATTGAACCAGATGACGGCTTTTATGCCGAACATGCGCACTAACGCGAACAGATCCTCTATGTATTTGGCCCTGAATTCGTCCGGGGGCGCGGATGTTTCGCATATGGCGATCGGCTTGCCGGTCTTCTCTAAATACCACAGGGCGGGGAGGAATATCTGATTGCAATTTCTGCCGTAACCGTCCACGCCGACCATGTCCATATAATCGCCGACATAGTTCCCTTTCTCATCGTAGTTCGGATTTAATCTGTGGGCCAGGTCTATGCTCTTGATGGCCCTGAGGCCCTCGATCGAATGAGTGTTGAGCTTCCCTTCACGGAGGTCGTCTAATTCCTGGGCCGAGAGGTCAAGCTTCTGGATGCACCACACGAACTTGGCATTGGTGGTGCCCTCCTCCTTAAAGACCGTGTGGAGCAGTCTCCATGCCGTTTTTATCTTCTCAGGATCGTTGTACTTGACGGTCCAGGGGTATCTGTCGTCCTCTCCCTCCAGGTTCATCTCGTGGAAAGGCCTGAGGAGGAACTCCTTGCCGTACGCTCTTGCGTCCTGCGCCCATTTCCTGACGTAACTGCATATCTCGCCGTCCTGGCTGCGGAGCTGTACGATCACCCTGTTGATGAGCTTCTGTTTGTCTTCGACGCTAAAGCCGGCCGAGCCGAACTCCTTCTGTATGTCCTCGACTATTTTATTAAGGCTGAATTCGATAAAGGCTTTTCTGTCCTGAGCAAGCTGCCCTCCCTTGATAATATCCGCATAAATGCCGGCGTATTTTTCCTGGAGCCGCTTCCTCAATTCCCCGACGAACAGCTGGTCGATCATTTCATCAAGGTACTGCTTGCTGTCATCCATGTACTGGAATGGAAGGCCGGAAGGCTCCCAGGTTATCATCGGTATCCCGCCGTATTTCCCCGCCTCTTCCACGGCAGTTCTCGAGAAGGGATGCCACTGCCAGTGGTCGCTCCACTGATCGAAAGATGAGATCATAGAAGGACTGACACCGGTGACGTCGATGACGTGATCCATGCTCTCCCTGAAGGCCGTTATCGACACTTTGCGCATCTTTGTAGGCGAAATACCGGGGTAGAGGCCGAAATAACACCCGCTCCCGTTCATCTCTATTTTACCCGTCTTTTCCCACGTGTTCATATCATCCTGCGCGGTCGTCGATATTGGCGTAGCCGTGGGCGTAGCCGTCGACGTCGCTGTCGGCATTATTGTAACTGTTGAAGTCGGAGTAATTTCCGCCATTTTATTTCACTCCTATCAAATTCGAGACCTTGTGATAGTTGCTCAATCCTATGACCCTGATTATCACGTTGCTTATCTTCTTCTTATCATTTTTCGGCACCTTTTTTAAGGCGAGCTCCATGATCGGCCTGTTGCCGGCGTTCAGCCTCCCTATTGTGTTATCAATGCTGCTGTATGAGGCGTAATCGATCCCGTATAATTCTTTGACCACTTTATCCCTCAGGTCGCTCTGACCGATCCCTTCCAGGGCCTTATACAGCGCCTTCTCTTCCGTCGATGAGGCATTCGTGACCATTTCGGCGATCTTCTCTGCTCTTTTACCCATGTCCCTGTCCATGCCGTCAAGTATTGCCGCGGCATCCCCCTCGGAGACACCATTCATCACCTTGGTCAAGAGATCTACATTTGCGCTCTTGCACTTGACAGCATCAGCTATTCTGCTCCTAACGGTGTTCCCCACTGAACCCGGGGTTCTATCCAGACCATTTTTGGGGATAAAGCTCTGTAATATTGAAAATGCGGACGCACCGTCGCCATTCTTAATATAGAGGTCGGCAAGGAGAAGTTCCGCATTCTCCCTTTTCTCCGCATTAGTCTGTTTCCCGATATAATCCTCGATGTCCGATATGTGCTCCTCGAGCTTTTCTTTGTTCGACAAAGTGTCGTTGGCATCTTTCATGTCCGCCTTCGGCTTGTCGCCATCCACCATATTAGCCTTGTTGTCCCTGTACTTCTTAAGTTTTTCATAGGTTTTCAGCGCCTCTCCGACCCGTTTCACTTTTCCTCCGGCAGTCCAGCCCCGAAGATTAGCCTTTAGTTTCAGCTCATTCACAAGATCAAATTCGGGCTCCTGCATTTTCTTGTCAAGCTCCCAATAGACGCCCCCGGGCACCCACGCGGCTTTGTAAATATCGGCCGGGGTGTATTTGCCGTCGGGCGCTACATCCAGCACGATCTTGATCCTGTCCTTGATCCCGTCTTTGACGGCTACTTGTGTTTTTGCAGGTTCATTCAATACTTTTCCAATCGTCTCGGTGCCTTTCAACGCCCTCTTGAGCAGCCCGTACGTTTTGTTGACCACCACCACCGGCAGAGCGCTCAGCCGTCTGGCCGCCCATGGAATACTAGGCGCGTAATCGGCCAACACCGGGAACATATGCAGGAACAATTTAACCGTCGGGATCAGACCCAATGAGATCTTTCTATCGAGTCCATCCACGATCCACTTCGTCCAGGGGATGGTCAATTTCCATATCTTCACTCCTTTGGCGCCGGTTTTATTCCTTATCTGGAGCGGAAAACCGAACAACAGGCCGGAAGGAACACCAAACACGACCGTAGGGACAGAGAGGACGACCGCCCATGATATCTTCTTCACGTGTTCCATAAATTTGCTCACATGCCTCGGCACCACCGGGATCCTTTTGAATTGTTTGATGAGCCACCCGATCGTCCAGAGGATGCCCTGGGCGGGCCAGCTTAAGCACCACGCTATCTTCTTCAATATCCAGGGTATGAACTTCCCTTTTAACATCCAGAGCAATGATTTCGCTGTCCACTTAAGGCCCGTTCCTATCCTTTTCAGGCCTGTTCCTATTCCTTTCAAGGTCGATCTCAAAGTCGATTCGACCGCTTTAATGGTCCATTTAGCCGGTGTCCATTTCACTTTATTTCTGCCGCTTACATATAGATACTTCGCTGTCTTTGCCAGCCATATCGGGCGCGTCAAGGTCCACTTCAAGGCCTTTCCCGTCCCTTTCAGCGCCGTACCCGTCCATTTGACGCCTTTCCCAGCGCACCATTCAATGCCGCTTACGGTGTTTTTCGCCCATGCCCACGGGATCTTATTCTTCGTTTTTACATAGAGCTTCTTTGTCCCTGTTCCCGCTTTTCCGATCAGCTTCTTTGTCGCCGCCGGAATGCCAAGAGTGCCTTCTATCCTCCTGACAGCTCTCTCAGCATCCTTCTCCACCTTTCCATTTGTCACAAATGCGACGATCTTCGACGGTGTTTCCGGTTTAGCTATCCTGACCGTTGACATGGTCACATTGTTGTTGCCAAGTATTGCTCTGATGCTGTCATCCGCTTTCTCTTCATTGTCACTTATCCTGCTCTCATCTTCTTCGCCCGAAGCATTGGATGCTCTGCCATAAGAACCCGCATATCCGAGCGCCATCTCGACCTTGAATTCCCTTCCTGCCTGC
>CAZSXD010000015.1:0-13906 GCA_964611075.1 uncultured bacterium | reverse complement strand
AGTACACCGGCGGGGCATGGAAGAACATTAATGTGACTCCTTATGAGATATCCACTTTTGAGATAGAACTGGGCAAATCTTATGGCTACTGGGCCGTCGGGCCAAAGAACATCAGCCTTGTCGGCAGGGTGTATGACGGGACCCATCTGTCAACGCTTGAGGGCGGCGATGTCCGCACAAAAGCGGCGTTCATAGGCGTGGCTTATCCGTTCTCAAAGGACATCAGCCTTGTCGGCCTGAACGGTTCATCTATAGGGAACCATATGATGGACGCGGGCGGAGTGTACCTCTTTGACGTCAATCAGGACAATATCAAATTCGGGCTCCACACGGGAGCAAGCTCATGGATCATCTACCAGTCAAGCGATCTCATTTTGGAACCGGGGAGAGGTTATATCTTCATTGAACCGATCAAAACAAACATGGAATGGGTCCAGGGAAAGCCCTGATTTATGGATAAAAGGAGATGTGGTATATGAAAAAGAAAAAAATAATGGTGGTGATAGGAGGTCTGGCTGCCGCGCTGATCTTTGCGCTCCCCGTTCTCGCTTCGACCGTGAACGTGGCCTGCTCGGTGGAGGGGTTGAATCCCATTTACAACCAGGACGGCTTGCCGAACAAGCTCCTCACGGGTTGTCTCGTGCAGGTAATAAGTTCTGAGACAAGCGTTGCCGGTACTCCTGATGCCAATGGTTTACCTCTGGGAGGGATAGTTACTTTGACCGGCCAGATCGGTTCAACGCCGGAAACATCTTTCGAGGACGGCGAGTTCGTTTTCACTATTCCGAATATACCATCGGGAAAGTACGTTTATATAAGAGCCTGGAACGACGCCTCTATCGGAGCCGCGTCATATTACGGCACTTCAACGCCAGAGGTCGTTTTAGGGTTCGGGATGATGTACACCCCCGGAAGCTTCGCGACCAACGTACCCAGTCCTTCGATGACCCCGAACATCACGTCGATAGTCCCCGCTGTCGCTTTTCTTGATACCGTGGTGACGGTCGAGGGCGCCAGGTTCGGCACGGGCGGATCAGGCGATTACATCAACATCAGCGGCATCCAGGTGCCTTACGCGTCATGTCTGTCCTGGTCGGCGACCAAGATAGAGGTCACAGTTTCCGCCTCCATGATGGCGGGGACGGACGTTCCGGTATTCGTCCATGCTCAGGGCCAGACGGGCAACACGGTCAATACTCTCGACATAGATCCCAGGATAACCTCCACGAGTCCCGTTCCCCTTAACGACCTTGTGACCGGGGTATCGAGCGTCATCCTTTACGGGGGCGGGTTCGGCTCAACGAGCGCGAGCGTCATATTCAATTCATCCGCCGCGAGCGGGACCGCGAAGACGATATCCGTCGAAACCCTGGTTCCGGCGGGAGCTGTGGACGGCTACGTGAGCGTTGAGGTGAACGGCAGGTTCAGCAACCGGATAACGTTCACGATGGCTGTTGCGAGCATGACCACCATCAGCCCGACCATGGGAGCCGTGGGGGATTCGGTCACGATAACAGGCGAAAGCTTCGGTATCGTGGAAGCGGGAGCAAGGAGCACATCGGCCAACCATGTGTATTTCAACGGCGCGAACGTCCCCGACGGGAACATTTCAAGCTGGACGAACGCATCGATAACTTTCAATGTACCGTCGGTCGATGATGCGGGCATCGTGGACGATATCACAGTGGAAGCCGGCGGGAATGATGCGGCAGGAGGGCCTTTTACCTTCCTGGTGATGCCCAAGATCACGGGTGTGACGGACCCGTATTATATAAGTCCCGAGGTCGGCTCACTCAGGATATACGGCTCGTCCTTTAGAGGCTCTCAGGGAGACTCTGTGGCGACAGAAGAAGGCGTCCCCATCGATATTTTATCATGGAGCGCTTCGCTGATAACGGGAAGCCTCCCGGCGTTCATAAGTGTGGGTTACAGGACGGTGGAAGTGACGGTGAACCCGGAAGGATACCGTTCGAACAAAGTCACTTTCAAGTGCAATCCTTACATTAGCGCCTTGAGCGTTTCCAGCGGCAATCCCGGCGATTCGGTCAAGCTGTACGGCTATGCGTTCGGCACCGAGGAAGGTTCGAGCAGCGTGAAATTCGGCTCATCTTTTGCGATCGTCAGTATGTGGAGCGACACGTCGATTGAGGTCACCATTCCAAGCGTTGACAGCGGCCCTTACAGTATCACGGTCGACGTCGTCAAGGATTCGCAGACATACACGAGCAATGGCAAGGATTTCACGGTCGGGGCCTATACGCCTACCGGCCTCCCCATCATCTCGATGGTGAAGTTCGGCGACAGGACGTACGTTCCCGGTCAGATAATATCTTCAAGGCCGGTGATCACGGCGGTGGTGACGAACAGCGTCAGCACGACTTTTAAGTATGTTGCTATCGATCCCGGGACGAACAGGGAAGTCCGGATATCGGCCCCCGACATCAGTTATTCGGTCTCCCCGGGGCTCCCGGAGGGGGGATGGCTGTTGACGGCCTACGTCAGGACGGCGATATCCGCTGAGCCGGTCAACGCGCACACTGTCCGCATAACCTGTGCTGGCACCCTGGGCGCGCAGGCGTCATGGGACGGCAATGTTGTGGTGATGAGAGGCGAAGTGCAGGTTGTGGGAAGAGTTTACAATTATCCCAATCCCTTCCAGCCTCTCTCAGGCGATCCGTCGCGCAATGCCACGCGCATTGCGTATAACCTGAACGTCGATGCTCCCATAATGATAATTATATACGATATCACCGGGCACGAGGTCCACAGGGCCAGCTTCCGTAAAGGGGAAGATGGCGGCAGGGCAGGGCTCAACTCAGTCGAGTGGAACGGCAAGTCTATCTTCGGTGATGTTGCAGGCAACGGAATGTATATCTACAAGATAATATCCAGCAACAAGGTCATCGGCAGCGGGAAGCTCGTCGTCTTCGATAAATGACGGCGGTCCGTTCCAGGGCGTTGAGGTCATTCCTGGTCTCAACGCCCGGAAAGCCTGCTTCCGCCGCAAGCTGTTTTACGCCCCCGGCGACGACCGGGTCGATCTCAAGCACGATCACACCGTTCTCCTTCAGGAAATCCGGTGATCTGCCGATGATGCGCCGGTAAAATTCGAGTCCGTCCTCTCCTCCGTCAAGTGCGGATAGAGGCTCAAAATCCCTTATTTCAGGCGGGAGCTCGCCGATCTTCTTTGTGGGGACGTACGGCGGGTTCGATACGATGATGTCGAACTTGCGGCCATTACCGTTCGGGAAAAGGTCCGTGACTTCGAAGCTGATCCTTTCGGATACGCCGTGCTTCTGAGCGTTAGTTCTGGCGACCAGGACGGCCTTTTCGCTGATGTCGGTGGCGTGGATCCTTGCATTCCCGGTATATTTGGCAAGGCTCACGGCCACGGCCCCTGATCCCGTGCCGATCTCCAGGATGTCGATGCTACTACCCATTCCCTCGGCGATCTTTTTCACCTCTTCCACGAGCGCTTCCGTCTCGGGGCGCGGGATAAGGACATCTTTTGTGACAAGGAAGTCGAGCGACATGAAGGATTTGTTCCCGATGATATAGGCGGCGGGCTCGCGGCTTTTGCGTCTTAGAATGGATCCCTTGAAGTTTGACAGTTCACTTTTTGAAAGGGCATTGTCGAACCTGATGTACAGTTCGATCCTTTTCATGTTCAGAGCGTGCGCCAGCAGTATCTCGGCCTCAAGGTGCGGGTTCTCTATCCCTGCCTTCGTGAAATAATCGGTCGCGAAATCGAGGACCCTCTTGATGGTCCATGCGTCATCCGGCATGTTTCTGCTTTTCTAGTCTCGCGGCCCTGTCAGCGGCCGTAAGACCCTCCACCAGATCATCGAGGTCGCCGTCCATGACCGCGTCTATCTTATACAATGAAAGCCCCACGCGGTGGTCCGTCACGCGGTTCTGCGGGAAGTTATACGTCCTTATCTTTTCGCTGCGGTCGCCGCTCCCGATCTGGATGCGCCGCATCTCGTCGATCTCGCTCTTCTGCTTGACCAGCCTTTCGTCCAGCAGCCTGGACCTGAGGAGCTTGAGCGCCTTTGCCCTATTCTGGTGCTGGCTTCTCTCGTCCTGGCAGACCACCACGGTGTTGGTGGGGACATGGGTGATCCTGATGGCCGAACTGACCTTGTTCACGTTCTGCCCGCCCGCTCCCCCGGACCTGAACGTATCGATCCTCAGGTCCCTTTCGTCGATCTGCAGGTCCACTTCCTCTGCTTCGGGTATGACGGCGACCGTCGCGGCCGAAGTGTGGACGCGTCCGCTTGCCTCGGTTGCGGGGACCCTTTGCACCCTGTGGGTGCCGCTTTCATACTTGAACTGGCTGTAGGCGCCTTTTCCGTGAACGGCGATGACGACTTCCTTGTAACCGCCAAGTCCCGTTGGATTCTCGTCAATTATCTCCGTGCGGAAGCCCTGTTTTTCCGCATACCTCAGGTACATCCTCAGGAGCTGGCCGGCGAAAAGGGCGGCTTCTTCACCGCCGGTGCCCGCCCGGACCTCGATAAAGATGTCCTTCTCGTCATTGGGATCCTTCGGGAGCATCAGGTATTCAAGTTCTGTCAGCGCGGCCCGCTCTTCCTTTTCCTTTGACCTCAGCTCTGTTTCGGCGAGCTCCTTCACTTCCCTGTCGGAGAGCATGTTCTTAAGGTTCTCGATGTCCTTCACTATTTTCCGGTATTCCCTGAATTTCTCGACAAGGGGCTTGAGATCGGCAAGGTCCTTTGACATTGCCTGGTACCTTTCCTTGTCGGATATTATCTCATGGGAAGCCAGTTTTTCCTCAAGCTCCTGATATCTTTTTTCGGCGGTTTCAAAGTTCTTTAAAAGCATATGCGCTCTTTTTAAGGGGGATCTTCCGGAAGGCCGTTATCTTCTTTTTTTCGGTCTTTTCAGGGGTGCCGCGGCGACGTTGGCGTATTTCTTCTTGAACTTCTCGACGCGTCCCTCGATATCCATGAACTTCTGCTTGCCCGTGAACAAAGGGTGGCAGCTTGAGCATATGTCCACTCTTATGTTCTGGGTCGTCGAGCCCACTTCGTAGGTGGCGCCGCACGCGCACGCCGCTTTTGTCGTCCCGTATTTCGGATGGATGTCCTTTTTCATTTTACCTCCAACAGAACGGTGATTTTAGCACAGGACGGGGACCTTCGCAAGAGGCTACTCGGCGACGTCCCAGCGGTACCCAAGCGTGACAGTGGACGCGTTAAAGATGTATGAATACCTGCTTATGTCGGCGGAGTGATAGCCGAACTCGATGAAATACGCGCTCTTGTCGCTGGCGGGCATCTCGAGGCCGTAGAACAGATGATAGCCCATCGTGGTGAGGTTGTGCTGGAGGGAATCTTCGAGGTTCGTCATGAAATAGCCAAGCCCAAGGCCGTAATACTGCTTGCCGCGGAAATACTGGCTTGGAAGGAAGCTTATCTGTATGTTCGCCGTGACAGGCATGAAATACCACTGATCGTGCGCCGTGCTGAACTCGGCCCTTTCCATTTCAAGGGAGAAATCTATGCTGGGGGCGATCGGGATCTTGAAGCCGAGCCCGAAGGAAATGGCGGATGCGTAATTGTCGAGATTGAAATTCTCCGTGCTGTAATAGAAATTCGTCAGGTAGCCGGCCTTCACGTACCATCCCGTGTGCATTTCCTTGCTGTAATCAAGGACCTTTTTTGTCTTGAAAACATCCACTTCCTCTTTCTGAGGCACCTTTTTGGTGACCTCTTGCCCTTTTTCGTCAATGAATATAGTGGTGAGCTCCCCCGCCTCAACTTCGATTATCTCTGCGTAGATCGTCGACTCCGGAGTCGCGAGGATGGAGGTAACTTTTACGAAATGGGTGCCGGCCTGGATCTCCTTGATCTGCACAGAGTCGTTGCCTTTTGCCTCCCCGTCCACGTATATCTTCGTGCCGGCGGTCTTTGAGAAGACGTTAAGGGAACCATACTTCATCTCGGCCGCAAAAGAAGCCGTTGCCAGGATAAGGAGCGCTATCAGGATGTTGGAGGCCGTTCTCATGCCGGCAAGTATACCACAATTTGAATCTTTACAAAATCGTGCACGCATGGTATTATCATCTGGTTGCGGGATTAATATGGCTTTGGTAAAAGAAAAAAAGACTGACATAATCAAGAAATACAAGAGAAAGGACAAGGACACCGGCTCATCCGAGGTCCAGGTGGCCCTGTTGACGGAGCGCATCAATAAGCTCCTGGAACATCTTAAGGGCAATAAAAAGGACCATCATTCAAGGCGCGGCCTTCTGATGCTGGTCGGAAGGCGAAAAAGGCTCCTCAATTACCTCCACAGAAGCGACCTGAAGAGATATTCCGTCCTTGCCACAAGCCTCGGACTGAAGAAATAAACACTATATGATCAAAAAAGTGGAAATGGACTTTGGGGGAAAGACCCTTGTTCTCGAAACGGGGCGCGTTGCGCGCGAAGCCGGCGGGGCCGTGATAGTTCGCCTCGGCGACACGATGGTGCTTGCAACGGCCACCGCGAGCGAACTTCCGAAGGAAAGTGTTGATTTCTTCCCGCTCACCGTGGACTTTGAGGAGAAGCTGTACGCCGCAGGCAAGATCCCGGGCGGGTTCTTCAAGAGGGAGGGTAGGCCTTCCGAAAAGGCGATCCTCACATCAAGGCTCGTGGACAGGCCCATAAGGCCTCTTTTCCCCGATAACTTCCGCAACGAAGTGCAGATAGTCGTTACCCCGCTCTCGGTCGACCAGGACAACGCCCCGGATGTTCTCGGCATGATAGGCGCATCGGCAGCTTTGACGCTGTCGGAGATACCGTTCATGGGGCCGGCCGGCGCCGTCAGAGTGGGCAAGATCGGCGACGATCTTGTAGTGAATCCTACGTCCGAGCAGATGGCGATAAGCGAGCTTGATATCGTCGTGGCCGGCACGAAGGACGCGGTCATGATGGTGGAGGCGGGCGCGGACGAGGTCTCCGAAGAGACGGTTCTCAAGGCCATTGAGCTTGCCCACAGCAGGATCAAGGATATCATAAAGCTGCAGGAGGAGCTCCAGAAGCTGGCGGGCAAGCCCAAGATACAGCCGAAGCTTTACAAGCCTGACGAGGCGATAGAGAGATATGTTCAGGAACACGCCGCGACGAAGATCGAGGCGGCGCTGGAGATAATCGAAAGGGAAAAGCAGACGGAAACGCTCGCAAGTGTCGAGAGGGAGATGGTCGAGAACATCAAGGACGAGAAGATCGCTGCCCTGGTAAAGGAGAGGCCTTTTGACGTGAAGGCGATCATCAAGAGCATCGAAAAGAAGATCGTCAGGGACATGATAATCAAGAAGAAGGTGAGGCCCGACGGCAGGAAACTGGATGAGATCCGCAGCATCAGCTGCGAGGTCGGCCTGCTGCCCAGGGCGCACGGCTCTGCAATATTCACGAGGGGGACCACGCAGGTAATGACGGTGGCTACTCTTGGTTCCATGGGAGAGGGCCAGAGGATCGAAGGGCTTGAGCCGGAAGAAAGCAAGAAGCGCTACATGCACCATTACAATTTCCCCGCGTATTCCGTGGGAGAAGTGCGGCCGCTAAGGGGGCCGGGCAGGAGGGAGATCGGGCACGGGGCGCTTGCAGAGAGGGCGCTGCTCCCGGTGCTTCCCGACGAGGAGAAGTTCCCGTATACCGTAAGGCTTGTCTCGGAGGTCCTGATGTCGAACGGCTCCACATCGATGGCGTCCACATGCGGGAGCACTCTTGCACTGATGGATGCCGGCATCCCCATCACGTCGCCCGTGTCCGGCATAGCCATGGGGCTGATAAAGGAAGGCAATGAGGTCGTTATCCTTTCGGACATCCAGGGGATCGAGGATTTCCTTGGCGACATGGACTTCAAGGTGGCCGGGACCTCGAAGGGCATCACGGCCCTCCAGATGGACATAAAAATTAAGGGCATCTCCATAGAGATTATGAAAAAGGCCATTGATCAGGCGAATATTGGAAGGGCGTATATCCTTTCAAAGATGATCGGCACCCTTGCCCAGCCGAGGCAGGAGCTTTCCCAGTTCGCGCCGCGCGTGATATCGCTGACGATACCGGTGGACAAGATCGGAATGGTCATCGGGCCCGGCGGGAAGAACATCAGGAAGATAATCGAGGATACCGGCATGCAGATAGACATAGAGGACGACGGCAGGGTGTTCATAACCGGCGCCGACCCGAAAGGCGCTGAAGTGGCCAGGAGCATCATTGTAGGCATGACGGCCGAAGCCGAGATAGGGAAGGTTTATACAGGAAGGGTTACTCGTATCATGAATTTTGGCGCATTTGTCGAGATTTTGCCCGGCAAAGAAGGCCTGGTCCATATATCCCAGCTGGCAGACAGGCGCGTGGCGAAGGTTGAGGATGTTGTAAAAGTGGGCGACGAGATAAAGGTCAAAGTGGTCGAAATAGACGATATGGGCAGGATCAACCTCTCTAAAAAAGCCGCGGAATCGAAATAGCCCCATATTACGCTAAAAACCTCACCCCCGGCTCGCATCCGCACCTCACCCACCTCACCCCAGACCTTGCGGTTTGATTTAGCCTGTCTTGATTGCCCCTCTCCACTATGTGGAGAGGGGAATGAATCCCGCCAGAGGCGGGAGAAAGGGGTGAGGTGGATGCAAGTTTTGGCATTGTTATAGCGATATATATAGTGTAAGCTTGTATGTGATATAAGGAGGGGTTTATATGGGTATTTGGCCAATTGGTGATGGGACAGGACTGTTAACGTCAAAAACGTCCATACATTTGCCCATCAACTCAACAAGGGCAAATCGCCTCTTGTCGTCTGATCATGAGATCACCGAAGCCAAGAGCGCCGGCTCAAAGGCGATCGTATTCAGAGCCAAGAAAGGGGAAGCTCTGTTCGAATACACGTGCCCAATTAGAGGCTTGCCGACGGGCGATCTTATTGAAAGTGCGGCCGTAGCACTTGACGGGAAAGGCATAACAGTGACCATACAGGCCTATTCAGATAGGAAGGTGGGCGACAGGCAGATTGAAGCAGGGGATATGTACACGCAAACCTGGAAACTTGTAGCGGATAAACCGCAGAAATAATCAGAACTTCTGGAACTGAAGGTCGTCACTTTTCAAGCCAAGCTCATTGTTCCTGCTTTCAATATCCGATTTCAGAAAAGTCATTGCTCCTCTTATGACCGCATACTCATCCTTTGAAATTTCCAAACCGAAGACCGATAGTGTCTGCTCGAGGAAGCGATACCTGTAAAGATGCGCCTCGCGCTCCTTGACAGTGTTTGACATCGCATGCAGGTCATCGCCATGTTCATTGAACCACCAATGATGGAACGCCTCTTCGGCGATGACAGAAGCGATAATATATGATGACGACCTTGTGCCGAGTATCTCACCGAACGGATCGATTATTGATGTTCTTGTAAGCTCTACTGCGGCGCCCTCGTCCTCCTGGGCTGCCGATTTTAATATGTTCTCCATTTTGGGCATGAAGATTATCGAATTCGTTTCCCTGTTCGCCAGCTCCCACGACGTGCGCCCGATCTGTTTGGCGGGATCATAGACCACTTTTACGGCCATCAATCTCTTTTTGATCTCCGGAGGCAGGCCGGAAGGCGCCACTTCCTTATATCCTTCGTTGAACATCTCCTCATAAGATACAGATCTGTCGCAGATCCCGGGCAGAGCTCCATAGCCGATCTTTTGTTTCACGTTCGAGACGCGGAAGTATCCGCCTATCAGCTTTAAGAGGTTCTCCAGTTTGCGCAGGGCGTTCTTTCTTTCCTCGGAACCGCATGGTGATGATACCACTTTGTTGTACCAGAACCGGATCCTTTTAAGTACCTTTTCTTTCGCCTGAAAAAGATTTTGATGAACATGGTAAGCGAGGAAATAATCAGTGACGATATCGAGGTCGGCCTTGTCCAGGTCCGGAAGCTGCTCCGCAGCCTGCTTGCGTGCCATTATTCTTAGGTCTTTCCCTGAGAGATTAGAGCTCTCCGGCACGGGCGTAGGAGCGATCGTTGGAGTCCCTGACAACATATTTTGCCTCCGGATATTTATCGGCAATTCAAGCCAAAAATTTCACATTATTTTCTTTTGCGGCGCTATTTTCAAACACTCGGAAAAATGGTAAAATCATGTTGTGAAAGATCTTAATGTGGAGATCACGGATAAAGTTGTTGCCGAGCACGGCTTGACAAAAGAAGAGTTCGACCGCATCGTCAAGACCCTCGGCAGGAAGCCGAACATCGTTGAACTTGGAATGTATTCTGTCCTCTGGAGCGAACACTGCTCATACAAAAGCTCGAAGGTACACCTGAAAAAATTCCCCACGAAGTCGCCGAGAGTATTGGCCGGCCCCGGCGAGAATTCCGGTATCGTCGACATCGGCGGCGGGCTTGCGATATCAATGAAGATCGAATCCCACAACCATCCTTCGGCCGTTGAGCCTTATCAGGGGGCGGCCACGGGAGTGGGAGGGATCGTCCGCGACATATTCACGATGGGCGCCCGGCCGATCGCGGGGCTGAATTCTTTAAGGTTCGGGCCGCTTTCGAACGCCCGCAACCGTTATCTTTTTGGAGGAGTTGTCTCAGGCATCGCGGGATATGGGAACTGCCTTGGCCTTCCCACCGTTGCCGGAGAAGTGTACTTCGACGACTGCTATACGGGAAATTGCCTTGTCAATGCTATGTGTGTTGGCATCGTCAGAACTGACGGGAAAGCTTCGAGTAGTAAGCATGCATCGACGGAGATCGGGCCGAGGATAATCACGGCGGCCGCTCACGGGCCCGGCAATTCGGTATTATATGTAGGCTCGTCGACCGGCCGGGACGGCATCCACGGCGCAACTTTCGCCTCGGTCGAGCTTTCGGAGGAATCGGAATCGCGGAAGTCGAACGTCCAGATCGGCGATCCGTTCACGGAAAAATCTCTCATCGAAGCCTGCCTTGAAGTATTGACCACGGACCACGTGGTCGGCATGCAGGACATGGGAGCGGCAGGGCTTACCTGCTCGACATGCGAGATGTCGTCAAAAGCGGGCACCGGAATGGACGTTGACATATCCCTTGTCCCTCAAAGAGAATTGAACATGACTGCATATGAGATCATGCTCTCCGAATCGCAGGAAAGGATGCTCCTTGTCGTGAAGCCGGGGACCGATGAAAAGGTAAAGAAGATATTCAATAAATGGGGATTGAACTGTATAAATATCGGAAAAGTCACGGATGACGGCATTGTCAGGGTGAGGATGGGCGCAGCTTTGGTCGCGGAGGTCCCTGCGCGGTCGCTCGCCGATGAAGGTCCCGTCTGCGAACGGCCGTATGAAAAGCCGGCATATCTTGATAAAGTGCAGAAGTTCGACGCGTCAAAGCTTAAACACCCGAAAGACATGAATAAAGTCCTTGATTCGCTTCTTTCGTCCCCTGACATCGCGAATAAACGACTTGTTTACGAGCAGTACGACCACATGGTCCAGACGAACACCGTCGTTCTTCCTGGGGCGGCGGACGCGGCTGTACTGAGGATAAAGGACACAGGCAGGGCGATCTCTGTCACGACCGACTGCAACGGACGATATTGTTATCTTGATCCGGGCATCGGCGGGATGATAGCAGTGGCTGAAGCGGCAAGAAATGTTGTCTGCACCGGTGCTGAGCCTGTCGCTCTGACGAATTGCCTCAACTTCGGAAATCCGGAGAAGCCGGAGGTGATGTGGCAGTTCAAGGCGGTGGTGGAGGGCATGGCCGAGGTCTGCAATGCGCTGAACATTCCCGTAATATCGGGGAACGTCAGCTTTTACAATGAGAACAACGGCATTGCGGTATATCCAACGCCTGTTATCGGGATGCTCGGCGTGATCGAGGCCGGCAGGGAAGATGACATCAGGTACTGCACAATGTCCTTCAAGGACAAGGGGGACATCATTGTCCTCCTCGGAGAGAACAGAGATGAACTCGGAGGGAGCGAATATCTGAAGGTCGTGCACGGCAAAGTAGCGGGGAAGCCGCCCGAGCTTGATATCATCAGGGAGAAGGCCATACAGCAGGCATGTCTTGAGGCGATAAGGAACGGCCTCGTCAAGTCCGCGCATGACACCGCCGAGGGCGGGCTCGGCGTCGCGCTTGCCGAATGCTGCGTTGCAGGAAAGACCGGCGCCATGCTTTCGCTGACGGACGATATCAAGGATGCTTCTCTACTTTTCTCCGAAAGCCAGTCAAGGATAGTAATTTCGACAGCGCCGGAAAACCTGTTCCTCCTGGAAAAGATCGCCGTCAAGCACAGGGTCCCGATGGATGTGATAGGGAAGGTCGGCGGCAAAGAGCTTATCATCAAGAAAGGAAGAAAGACAGTGATCGACCAGCAGGTCGCGAAACTGTCCGACATATATTACAACGCCCTGGGCAGGGCATTGGAAGTGAAATAAATGGATGTCACATCCGCGATAGTGGTCCTTATTTTCGTCATCACGATATTCTCCGCCTCGACGGGGGGAAAAGTGGCGGTCCCGGGACTGGGCGCGGGAGAAACGAAGGTGCCTATTTCGACGAACCTGAACGTTCAGTCCCTGCCGGATCCGTATTATTTCACCGTCTCCGGTGAGAACACGCAGGGGCCGATACTTCAGTACATAATGAAGCGGAACAAGAACATTTCCTACTGGGACGCGAACATAATGTCGTCCGCGATGGTCAAGTACGGGGGGATATATAATGTCAATCCCAAGCTTGTCTGCGCGCTCGTGGCCAGGGAATCTTCGTTCAATTCAAGGGCGATATCTTCGTCGGGCGCCATGGGATTGGGACAGCTGCTGCCTGAGACAGCCCGGGCCCTGGAGGTGGATGATCCGTTCGATCTCGATCAGAACATAATGGGGACCACAAGGTATGTGAGCTTTCTTCTCAACAAGTGGAGGGAGCATCCCCAGCAGGTGCCTCTGGCGCTGGCCTCCTACGCCGAGGGGCATAACGCCATCTCCCGCAACGGAGGGTACAGTATCAAGACAAAAAGCTACGTCGAGGACATAATCAACATCTACTGGAAAATATAGCTATTTTCGTCATTGAAGTCAGTTCCGACAGCAGATCACCGCTAATTTAAACCTTCTACGCTTATAATTCACGGCATGAAAATTGCTGTTCGACAGGTATATGCTGCCCGAACTGACAAAAGAACAGCTTTATATCGTGCTTGGAGTGATTTTCGTGCTCCTGATCGGCTGTATGTACAGCTTATTCGGGGGAAAAGAAATCATCACCAAATCGTCACCCCGAAAAAATGCTTCGCATTTTTCGGGGCAAGCCCCGCAAACCCCATCTGTAATAAATACTGAAGTTAAGCCAAAAACCTCGATCTTTGTACAGATCAGCGGCGCAGTGGAGAGAGGAGGACTCTACAAGCTTGAAGCGGGGGACAGAATGATCGACCTGTTAAAGCTTTCGAGGCCTTCCAGGGACGCGGATATTGACAGTATCAACCTTGCCGGGACGCTTTCTGACGGCCAGAAGGTAGTCGTTCCCGACAAACCTTCGATGATCAGGTCCGAAATGCCATCGGATCCTGCGGTCAAAAGCCCGGGTAAGGGGCCTAAGGTCAATATCAATTCAGCAGATGAAAAAGAACTCGACAATCTTCCCGGGATCGGCCCCGTTATGGCAAAAAAGATCATTTCCCACCGTGAGGATAAAGGCAGATTCGGGGCGATCGAGGATATCAAGAACATCCCTGGCATATCGGAGAAGAAGTTCGAGCAGATGAAGGAATATATTTCGGTGTATTAGGCTATGACGCCGGCCATATTGATCTCTATGATTTATGCGGCAGGCATAATATTTGGCAGGTCTTTTCACGTTCCAGCCCAGCTTTTGTTGGTGGCCGCATTTGTTTGCCTGTCAGCATCAGTATG
>CAZSXD010000014.1:0-14283 GCA_964611075.1 uncultured bacterium | reverse complement strand
ACGAGAAATCTTACTGAAGATCGATATACTGTTTGCCCTTCCCGAGCCTGCCCATAGCCTCCTTCAGGTCTTCCAGGCCGTCCTTGATCTTGGAGATCGATTTTTTCGAGGAGAGGTCGATGACCGCAAGCGGCATGTCATTTTTTTTCAATTCTTCCAGTTTACTGGCCACTTTTGCCTCTACTTCATATTTATATTCTTTCTTCCCCGTCTCAGGGTTCATGACGTTCCCGTGCGCCCTGTCATTGAGGTCGTCCACATATTTAATGATCTTCCCCACATATTCGGCATCCATCCTGTTCTTGCAGAGCATCGCATCATGGCCGACGGATTTTACCAGCATTCCCCCCGGATTATCCGATCTCTGGCCGATATGGTCCATCCATGCCTTGCCCAGGTTCTGATTGGCCCTTGTCCCAGTCTGCATCGCGAAGTTATCCACTATCCCTCCGGTCGCCTTTCTCATCCAGTCAACATCCGTCGCTTTCAGGTCGGCGTAGGTCTGCACGCCCGTCTTTATGCCTATTTTCGGCATCAGGTCGGCAGAGACCGGTCCAAGGGACTTTGCCACTATGAAAGCGGCGGTCGGATTTATTTTCAGCCTGGTGAGGATCCCGGCGCCGGCAAAAAAAGCCAGCGGCCCGGTAAAATTGACCGTGTTCTGCGTGAGGGCCATCTTTGCGAGCATGCTGGCGAGCGCCTGCTTTGCCAGAACATATTTGTCGGATTTCTTCCCTTCGCCGACAACGATATTTGAAGATATCCAGGTCTCCCCGTTCCTGAACTTGCTGATTATCGAATCTTTCCCCCCGTCGCCCATGATCAGCTGTTTCGGGGACATCTTGACCATCTCTTCCGTATAAGGATCGGTCAGGTCCACGGCTTTATCGAATGCCTGCGGGTTAACGGTCTGCAATTTGCTGATGAACTCATAATCGATCTCTTCGCTCATCATGTACCTTACAACTTGTTTATATCTCTCGTATTTGATCTGCGTTTCCGGGTCCATATTGGAAACAGCGGTGATCTCATCGGAAAGCTTCACCCTCGCGTTGTAGAGATTGCAATAGCTTGCGTACAGGTCGTTAAATTCCGAAGTCGAGCTGTATCGTCCTTCGTTGATCTGTTTTGCGATCGCTTCCTGATGCGCGCCCATCGCGTTCAGTCGGCTTATCATCGACTTTACGTCACCTTTCACGTTATCGAATATTCCGGTGGTGATCTTATTGCCGCTGCTGTCGGTTTCTCCGTAGAACAGTTTGGAAAGCTCCTTCATCTCTTTCAGGTATGTATTCCTGAAGAATTCGGCCTTGAGCAGTATAATGTAGCCTGGAGGTGCGCTCGTCGCCACCGCCTGCCTCATATCCGCGTATTCGACCGTGCGTTTGAAGGATTCCGTATACAATTCCTTGATCTCATCGAATGTGTTGGCTTTTTTGTCCACTTTCTTCTCAGCCTGTACAGCGACCGCCGCCAGCTCCTGGCCGATCCTTTCCAGCACTTTCAGGCCGCTGCGTATCGTGCTCCTGTATTGGGCCGGATATTCGTCGAGGTTTGTTTCGCCCATCTTTATCCTGGTCGGAACGCTCTTCTGTCCGCTTTTCATCAGGTCCAATAAACTGCTCAGGAAATATATCTCGTCCCTTGAAAGCCCGCGGGAGTATTTTTTAAGGCCTTTTTTTGCCAGATTCAGCATCACAACGGTCTCTTTGTCGTCATCGGACGATGCTCTTGCTTCCAGTTTCGTTATGATGCTGGCCAGGACGCCCATGTCCACATCATCCAGGCCGGAGAGGTCGTCACCGTTATTGTCGATGCTCTTGCCTCCCTGATTGATATCATCGGCCAGCTTGATCAGGACGCCGTGCTCAAGCTCGTTCAGGCCGTAGGCGCTGTAACCATCGTTGATCTCGATGAGCTTTCTTACTATCCGGTCATTGAAGGACGGCAGTTCAAAGAAAATATGGTAGTTCTTGTCCTTGAAACATCTTATTACATGTTCGATATCTACGCCGCGGAAAGAAGCATCATCGACCACTATCTTGTTGTCGACGACCCTGATGCCCTGCACATCGAACTTCCTGTTCTTAAGCTCCACCTTTATCGCGGCGTCCGGCCTGTTGATCAGGTCATTGCTGGTGGTCTTTTTGACCGAGTCGATCCTTTGCTGGTCCGCCATTCCCCGCTTTATTACCAGGTCCTGCAGCCCCCTTGTGAGTATGCCCTTGCTCTCCAGCGAGGCTATCCCATCACGGAGCGCCTTCTTTTCGGACGAGGACAACTTGACCTTTGCATCGGTTGAATTGGCGAAATCGACGATAGTTGCTTTCAGGTTTTTGACGCACGATTTGCTTGAAACATCGATGAGCACGGGAAAACCTGTCCGTTTCATGACTGTTCCGTACAGAACAAGTAAATTGAGGTTATCGGGAGAATCTGCGTTTATTCCGTCGTTTTGAGAGGCTTTGTCCGCAAGTTTCTTTTTTTCGCCGTCGGTCCCGTTCAAAAGGTAGTTGCTGCCTGCAACCTTTTCAAGCCATTTGGATGTTTCCCTGGCATTCTTATCTTTCAGGGACAGAGCAGCACAGCCCAATCCGCCCGGCCTTTGCAGGACCGTTATTGCCTGTGCCTGTCCGTTCGCAGTATCAGCCATCGATATTTTCTCCCCTCTTGATCCTTATTGTCCCAGTCCGCCCTCGACTGCTGCCCTCAAGGCCCTCAATTGTGTCTTGTCATTGTCGCTCGCCTTTGCGATTAAAGCATCTATAGCCTTTAAAACGTCGTCCTTATTGGTCTCTTTGCTTTGCAGCTTCGTCCTTAAGGAAGATTTGAGCGTATTGACCTCGTCCATGCCGGACGTTATCAGGGTCTCGATCGCTTCCTGTTTCATTTTTTCTGCTTTTTCGGTCGTCGGCTTTTCATCTGGTTTCTTGGTAGATTCTGTACTGTCGTTTGCGCCCGCCGTCTTTTTCTTGACGCCGTAATACGCGAGTATACCGTCGCCGTTCGCCTCGCCCTTGAACTGCGGCAGTACCTGATTCACGAGAGGTTCATATATATCCTTGGGAAGCAGGGAGAAGATGGCCCATTTGAGGTAATTCCTGGACACCATATCGATGATTTTTTCAAGGATCTTCTCTTCTTCATGTTTTCTTTCGTCGGCTTTCATATTCGGGAATTGTTTTTTTGCGGCTTTCTTCGCCAAATCGCTGAACTTGGTATTATCCTTTATTTCATCGACGGAAATGCCCAACATATGTGCTAATTCGCGCTTTGAATACTCCAGTGCCTTGGTAAAAGGGTGGGTCAGCCCTTTCAGGCCCTTGAAAGTGGTTTCGCCATTTATTGGCATGGATGTTTCAATGTCATATTTTGCCCCCCTCAGGAAGATGGTATCCTTCATTTCGTAAATGACCTCGTCGCTGTTGTAAACCTGATATGCTAATTCGAAACTCATGCCAAGAAGGTCGGCATAGGTCTGGATAGTCTCGATCAGCATTAACAGCTCCTGCCTCGTCACCATGCTGTCAGTTTTCCCGCCGACCACCGCGCCCGCGTCCGCCAGCCCGAAAAGCCTCACCCTCATCTCACGGATGTCGTTTATGGTGAGGCCTCCTTTTGCCAGCGCTGTCTCCAATTCATCCACAGTTCTAAAGCCGATCTTCATGCTGATCTTGGTCAGTGAGTCCCTGTTCCTTGCAGCTTCATCCTGTTGCGGATCGGAAGGATCGGCTGATGTCGTTGGCGAAGGATTTGGCAATCGTTGAGGTTGTACCTGGGGCTGCGTATTGGTCGGCTGACCGGTACTCTGCCTATTTCTCGCCGTGCTATTCGGAGAGGGAACTGACTTTTTCGTTTCCGTCGCGACTGGAGTCGGTTTTTTCACGGCAGCACCAAGTGTTCCCGTAGGAGATGGCACGACCCACGTATTTGATTTGCTGACAGAAGCTTCCATTTTTCATCGCCTCCCAAAAAAATTGATAACTATTAAATTTCCCAACACCCTTACACTATATTATTCGCAACAAACAGGCCAAAACTTGCGTCCTCACCCCGGCTTTCGCTATCGCTCAAGCCTCCCCTCTCCATTGGAGAGGGGGCAGGGGGTGAGGTGAATTCTCTCTCCCCTCTATATATATATCGTCAAATTTCACCTGATATTTCAGGTATCCTTTCAAATAAAAATATGCGAATGGGCAAAAAATACCCCTATTATTTATCGGGGCGAAGGGCAGAAAACTTGCGTGCTATTTCACGAGCATGGTGCCGATGCCGCGGGTGGTGAAGATCTCAAGGAGCAGGGCATGCGGGAGCTTGCCGTCGATGATGTGGACCTTGCCGACACCGTTTGAAATGGCATCCAGGCCATAGCTGACTTTTGGTATCATACCGCCGGAAATCACGCCTTTGTGGATGAGGCTCTTGGCGCTTGTCGAATTTATCTCGGATATCAGCTTGCCCGCCTTATCCAGCACGCCGGCCACATCCGTCATGAGCATAAGCTTGTCGGCCTTCAATATTTTCGCTATGGCCGATGCGGCAGTGTCGGCATTGATATTGTACATCTTTTTATCGGCCCCGATCCCCACCGACGATATCACCGGTATCTTTCCAAGCTTGAGGGCCTTGAGCAGCTTCGACTTCTTTATCCTGTCAACCTCGCCTACGTAGCCAATATCGACTTTCTTGTTAATAAGAAGTTTCTTTGCCTTGATGAGGGCGCCGCGCCGCCCCGCGAACTGGACCGGCCGGCCTCCGTGCTTCTTTATGACCTTCGCAAGCTCGCGGTTCACCTTCCACAGCGCCTTGTCCACTATCTGGACCGTCTCCAGCCCCGTCTTGCGGAATCCCATCACGAACTCGGGCTTCATCTTCTTCTTCTCAAGGAGCTTGTTGATCTCCTTCCCTCCGCCGTGAACGAGGACCACCTTGATGCCGATCAGGTTCAGCAGGACTATATCCTGGAGCACCTTGTCCTTGAGTTCGGGGTCGGTCATGGCCGCGCCGCCGTACTTGACCACAAAAAGCTTCTTGTGGAACTTGATGAGATACGGCAGGGCCTCGATCACCGCCTCCGCCCGTTTTATCAGGAATTTGTACATTTAAGTGTGATACTCCGCGTTGATCTTCACGTAATCGTATGTCAGGTCGCAGCCCCACGCGGTCGCGATATGCGCGCCCTGCCCCAGGTCGACATGAATGCCGATATCTTTGCCCTTCAGGTGCTTCCGGGCGGCTGCGACATCGAACTTGACCGCCTTCCCTCCCCGGATGACCTGTGTGGAGCCGATAAAAATGTTGACAAGTTCGGGTTTGAAATTCGCTCCCGAATATCCGATAGCCGCCATTATTCGGCCGAAGTTCGGGTCCTCGCCGAACATGGCGGATTTCACAAGGTCGCTTCCCGCGACCGCCTTTGCGGCGAGCTTCCCGTCCTTCAATGACCGCGCCCCGGAAGCCCTCACCTCGATGAGCTTGGTCGCGCCCTCACCGTCCCGCGCTATCTCCTTCGCAAGGTATTCGCAGACGTATACGAGGGCCTGCTTGAACTCCCTGTCATCTTTGCCGATCAGGAGGCGGTTCTTTGCCTGCCCGTTCGCCAGGATGAAAACGCAGTCGTTCGTGGACATGTCCCTGTCGACCACGGTCATGTTAAAAGAGCGGCCGACAGCTTCCTTCAGATATGTGCGCAGCTGGAACGCCGGCACGAAGGCGTCCGTCGTGATGAAAGCGAACATGGTGGCCAAGTTCGGAGCGATCATTCCGCTCCCCTTCGCGATGCCGCCGATAGTCACGGTTTTCCCGCCCACCTTCACCTGGACGGCGATCTCCTTTTTCCGGGTATCGGTCGTAAGGATCGCCTCTGCAGCTTCTTCGGCACCAGCGGCGGATATTTTCTTGGAGAGGAAACGGAGGCAGCCCAATATCTTGCTCATCGGGAGCCTTGTCCCGATGGTCCCGGTCGATGCCACAAGCACATGCGCCGGGTCGATATTGAAAAGGCTTGCAACACCCCTTGCGATAACGCGGGCATCCTCAAGACCCTCAGCTCCCGTGCAGGCGTTGGCGCACCCGGCGTTCGCGATTATCGCCCGTGCCTTACCCCACTTGATATGCTCCTGGCTGACGATGATCGGAGCGGCCTTGACCTTGTTGGATGTGAACACGCCGGCTGCGCTTGCGGGGACCTCCGAATAGATGAGGGCAAGGTCTTTTTTGCCTGACTTCTTTATTCCGCAGGCTACACCGGACGCCTTGAACCCTTTCGGCGCGGTTATGCCGCCACTGATTTTTTTCATTTCAGACTCTCTTCCTTTCATAACCTCACCCTGCTTTTCTTAAGCGGTCACCTTCGCGCTGCGCCCCTCTCCTATTAATAGGAGAGGGGATGGGGGTGAGGTTACGGATATACCGGGATCAGATCGATGCCGGCCGCCTCATCGATCCCGAACATTATGTTCATGTTCTGGACGGCCTGGCTCGATGCTCCTTTCATCAGGTTGTCGATCGCCGAAATGACTATCACATTGCCCGTCCGCTTGTCGAGCTTGACGGCAATGTCGCAGTAGTTGGAGCCGTAAACGGCTTTCGTCTGCGGCAGTTTCCCCTCAAGGATCCGGACGAATTTTTTGCCCTTATATGCGTCCTTGAAAATCTTGACCAGTTCTTTCTCGTCAGAGACTTTGGCCTTCGCGTATATCGTGGCAAGTATCCCGCGCGTCGTTGGCGTTAAATGCGGGGTGAAGGTCAGCTTGATGCCGCCTAAAGCTTGCTCTATTTCCGGCGTGTGGCGGTGCGACGCCACTTTGTATGCCGAAATGTTCTCGTTCGCGGAGGGATAATGCGTATCATCTGTCAGGGACTTGCCCGCGCCCGAAACGCCGGACTTGGCATCGACGATGATCGAATCAGGGTCTATCACCTTTTCCTTGACCAGCGGGTAAAGCCCGAGGATGGAGGCCGTGGCATAGCATCCCGGATTGGCGACAAGCGAAGCTTTGCTGACATCCGAAATTTCCGGAAGGCCGTACACGGCCTTTGAAAGAAGGCCCGGACTTGAATGATCGATCTTGTACCATTCCTTGAAGATCTTCGCGTCCTTGAAGCGGTAGTCGGCTGAGATATCGATGACCTTGACGCCTGCGTCAAGAAGCTTGGGTGCCAGGTTCATAGCCATGCCGTTGGGAAGGGCTATGAAAACAACGTCAATTTCTTTCGCCAGTTTCTCGACTTCAGGCGCTTTGAGGACGATGTCGGTCAATCCGTAAAAATGCGGATATACATCGGCGAGCTTTTCGCCTTTGTGCGACTCGGAGGTTACCCAGACAAGCTTCGCCTGCGGATGGCGCAGGAGCAGCCCCGCGAGTATCTCACCCGTGTATCCCGACCCTCCTATTATCCCGGCTTTTATCATGTATATCTCCTCACTTCGAACTTTTCTATGGTTATGGACTCGTCATCGTCTATCCATGCCTTGCGGCGGCAGATCTCTATCTGCTGTTTTACGGTATCAACACCTTCAAGGTCCGGAAGAAGAAGCCCGCGCCGAACTCCACTTGATACTATTATACCGTATTTTTTCGGGTCTAGCTCCCTGATATCTTTGACGGCCTCCGGTCTTGTGAGCACATCCACCGAGACCTCTACCTCCCCTAGCTCTTCTTCTTTTATCGGCGGAAACCTCGGGTCCCTTGTCGCCGCTTCGATGGCATTGCGTATTATCTCTTCGGCAACGTTCCTGGTAGTGGGGAGAAATGTTCCTATGCAGCCCCTTAAGCTGGCACCCTTATGTATGGACACGAAAACGCCGGCTCTTTCCTTCATTTCGGCGGGAATATCAGCGGGGACGGGTATTATTATCCCTTTTCTGACGAACGATTCTATCGTCCGCCTGGCGAGCTCAACCTGGCTGCTTGACATCAAATGTGGCTACCATGTAGCCGACCCCGAAAGGCCCTTCATATGAGAGGACCTCGGTCTCAACGTTCAGTCCTTTTAACGCGCCCATCAGAATGATTATGGAGCGGAGCCCGCATTCGCCCGCGGCCTCTATGAGGTTCGGGTCCAGGTTCATTATTCCGTCCACGTTGTTCTCTTTGACCAGCCGGACGATCTCCTCGTCGAATTTCTTTCCCTCCGGCCTGTACCCGGCCGGCGCGTCAAGTGTCAGCCTGTGGGACATGTCGCCGCTCGCTATCACGGCCACCTTCTTGTTCAGGTTGTCTGAGGCGGTGCGTATCACCTCGCCGAAGCTGAACAGCTCGGTGAAAGGAAGCAGGGCAAGGGCGACCGGAACGATCGGCTTCTTGAACCCTTCGATCGCCGGATAATAGAGCGGCACAAGCACGCCGTGGTCAAGGAACGTCTCACCGATGTGCGAGACCTCGATGTTCTGCTTCCTTGCCTCTTTTATGATCTCGTTGGCAAGCGCCGGGTCCCCCTTGAACGAGAAGTTGGGCTTGTCGGCGCCGAAGTAGCCGAAATTGCCTTCGAATACGGGGCTTACATATACAGGTACCGCCACCTGGGAGACATTGCCGTGAGGCGTGATTATTATGACCACGTCGATATCCTTTTCTTTCAGCCTTTTCCCCGCCTCTTCGAGGGCTTTTTTCGTCTTTGCCACCTCTTTGATCCGGGCTCCGCCCACGACGGGAATGATGACAGGAGGATGAGGCATGATCGCACCGTAAACTATCGCCAATCAGAACACCAGCCTTTCAGTTTGAGCGCTATGATATAATACTTCGCGGATAACCGCAATATGACGTTGAAGATGGGTATATCGGGAATAAGGGGAATAACGGGAGAAACGCTCACGGACGCGGTGGCGCGGGATCTCGCGAAAGCGTTCGCGGCGTACCTGGGCAAAGGCGCGGTCGTCATCGGGCGCGACTCACGGCCGTCCGGGAAAACGCTCGAGAAGATCGTCATGGATGAGCTCCTCGCAAGCGGCATCAACGTGGTCTATGCGGGGCTGGCGGCGACGCCAACCATGCAGGTGCTCGTGAAAGAGCTGAAGGCAAAAGGCGGCATCGTCATAACCGCAAGTCATAATCCGATCGAATGGAACGGGTTCAAGTTCATAAGCGGGAAAGGCGTCTTCCTGAACGCCGAGCAGAATGGGAAGCTTTTTGACATCTACTTCGGGAAGAAGTTCAGGACTTCCGGAAAACGCGGTAAGCTCAAGGTCTTAAAAAATGCCGACGATCTTCACATCGATGCGGTCCTCAAAGCGGTCGACCTGAAGAAGATCAGGTCGAAAAAGTTCCGGGTGGCATTGGACAGCTGCAACGGCGCGGGCTCACGCGTGACCCCGAAACTCCTGAAGAAGCTGGGCTGCAGGATCATAGAGCTCAACACGGACCCGGAAATGCCCTTCCCGCACGGCACGGAGCCCACTCCGGACAACCTGACCGAGCTGATGAAAAAGGTAATGGCATCGAAGGCCGATGTCGGCTTCGCGCAGGACCCGGACGCGGACAGGCTCTCCATCGTGACGGATAAGGGTGTCGCCATCGGCGAGGAATTCACCATGGTCCTGGCAGCAATGCAGATACTGAAATCCGAAATTCGAAATACGAAATCCGAAAAAGGAAGGATCATTGTAACGAACCTTTCCACAAGCCGGATGATCGAGGATGTGGCGAAGGAATTCGGGGCAAAAGTGATACGGACGAGGGTGGGCGAGATAAATGTAGTGGAAGAGCTTGTGAGGTCAAAAGCTCTTCTCGCCGGCGAGGGCAACGGCGGTGTCATTTATCCGAAGGTGGTCTCAAGCCGCGACAGCCTCACGGGCATGGCGCTCATACTGAACCTGATGGCGGACGAGGGAAAAAGCATCTCCGGGATAGCGGAAGGCATACCGAAATATACCATGATCAAGACCAAGATCAGCTGCTCATCAAAGGATGAAGCGGAAAAGATGGCAAAAAGGGCGAAAAGCCGTTTCGGGAACGCGAAGCTTGATGAACGCGACGGTGTGAAAGCGGTCTACCGCGATTCATGGATACATGTAAGGGCGTCGAACACGGAGCCGGTGTTAAGGATAATAGCCGAGGCAAGGACAAGGCGCAAAGCCGAAGAGCTAATCAGAAAGATCTCTTGAGACCCTTTCCTTCGGGATATCAAGCACGGCGGCGACCAGCCCCTCGGATCCGGTCTTCCTGAAAACAGCCTTCACCAGGCCCTTCTCAAGACCGGACCTGAACGCCAGAAGCTCTTCTTTCGTCCCGTGCAGCACATCATAGAGCTGCCTGCAGTTCACGGGCAGGTCCTTAAGGGAGATCATCCCGTCCTCATCGCGCATGACGGCATCCTCCAGGGCGCACGCGAGCTCCCTGTAATTTCCGGGCCAGCTGTAGCCCGAAACGAAGCTGAGTGCCTCCAGGTCGATGCCGGAAATATCCTTCGCGTACTTCCTGGAATACAGGCGGATGTACCCCTCCAGCATCGCGGGCAGATCCTCTTTCCTCTCCCTCAGCGGAGGAACGTTCGCCTTCACCCAGTCAAGAATGAAGTCATGTTCCTCCATCCTCGCAGTGCTCGCGATTATCTTGAGGTTCGCCGCGGAGGTCTTGCTCTTTATGTAGTCGATCACGCTCTTCTGCTGTTTCGCGTCCGCATGGTCGAAGTTCCTGAGGTGGAGCGTTCCTGCGTCGCTTATCGCCTCCTGCAGCACCGTCCAGAACATGCTCTCCATGTTCTCCTTTGAGAAAGGAAGAAGGTCTATCTCGACAAGCGCCCTGCCCTTTCCCGTATAACCGTGTATCATGGCCGCTAGGCTCCCGGTATCGATCCCCGCTTCCGCGACGAAAACGACGTTCTTCCTGTCATTGACGGCGTTCTCAAGCGACCTGAATAGGCCCTCCATCCTTGACCCGCCGCCAAGCAGCCAGCATGAGGACCATGGTATCCTGAACCTGAGCGGAAGGTGCTCCTCCTTGAAGAAATTGGCCGTCACCGATCCGATCAGCTTTTCCGTATCGATGGGCTTCCTGATGCAGTCAAGGATCCCCGCCCTTGCGGCCAGCACGGCCTGGGGTATTGTTATGGATGACGACAAAAGTATCGCCTTCACCGACGGGTTCACCGCGGTCATCTCCCTGTAGAGGGCGAGCGCGTCGCAGCCCTTGACGTCGCAGTCGATCACCACAAGCGGCGCCTGAGCGGACTCAAGCTTTTTCAGGAGGCCGCTTTTTGAGGCTACCGCATCCGTGTCATAGTGTGACTTGAGGGCTGCTGTGACGGATGAGTCCTCGCTCATGACCGTTATTTTGTGATGCTTCATCGGAGGTGATTATACCACCTTGGGGTTTTGGGGTAAAACGACCGTGACCTTCGTTCCCCTGCCCTCCTCGCTCGTTATCTCGATCGTGCCCCCGTGACCCTCGATTATGCTGTGCGTCACGGCCAGACCCAGGCCGCTGCCGTAATGCTTGGTGGTGAAGAAGGGATCAAAGACATGCTTGAGGCCTTCCTGCGATATCCCGCAGCCGTTGTCGGAAACGGCGACCCGCATGAAGCCGGGACGGTCGTTGACGGAGGTCTCTATGGTGACCGACCCGTTCTCGGAAAGCGATTGGACCGCGTTCAGGACCACGTTCGAGAACGCGCGGCTCAGCTGCTCCCGGTCGGCGAGTATGTCAGGGAGAGCGCTGTATCTTTTCTCCACCTTGACGCCTGTCCTCTCGATCTCGCTTGCGAGGTCGTCAAGCACGTCGTCAAGAAGCGCCGACAATTTTATCTCTTCAAGATGCGGCTCCGGGGATTTCGCGAAGCTTATGAGCCCTTCAACTATCCTGTCTATCCTGTTTATCTCCTTTGGTATCACTTCCTCGAATTTGGCCCTGAACTCCGGATCGGGATATCTATCGTGCAGCAGCTGCGAGAAGACCTTCATCGATGAAAGAGGGTTCTTTATCTCGTGGGCCATCCCCGCCGCCATGTTGCCAAGCGCCGCCATCTTGTCCGCGCGGACGAGCCTGTCCTTTGTTTCCTTCAGTTCCTCGTACTGCCTTGCGATGGTCGAATACATCAGTGAATTGTCGAGCGATATGGCAAGCTGGTTCTCGAGCATGTACAGCAGTTCTATGTCCTCGTCGGTGTACATGTCGCCGGAAAGCTTGTAGCCCAGGCATATGAGCGCTTCAAGCTCGCCCTTGAGCGTTATGGGGAGCCACAGCGCGAACTCCAGCTTTTCCAGCTCCGCGTTGAGCTCCTCGATCTCCTTGCGCCCGAAGAGGCCCGTCTCCTCGTACTCGGCCTCCAGTTCGTCCTTCACGAGTATCTTTCCGCTTGTCCTGAGCCATCTTATTATCGCGTTGCCCTCGCTGATCTCGAGCTTCTTGTAGACCGGCTGGAACTCCCCCAGGTTCACGCTCACCGTCCTGAACCTTCCTCTTCCCCTGTCCGCAAGCAGGAAGGAGACCTCCGATATCCTCATCGTCCTGACGAAAGTGAGCGACACCAGCTTGACAAGCTCCTCTATCTTGAGCACGGCGGAGACCTGCTTCCCTGTTTCGGCCAGGATCCTCCTGTAGTCGTATTTTTCCTTGAAGAACACCGCGTCCGTGAAACCCTCGAGCCTGTGAAGGACGGGATTATATGCCATGGCCATGAGCGACGCGGTGAAGACCGTCGACACTATGCTGCTGTACCCGATGGCTTCCCTCAGCACGTATTCCGAAAGGAAATAGATCACAAGGACCATGGCGGTCAAGGCCGTGTAGATAAGGCTTTTCTGGATGATGACCTCTATGCTCATCAGCCTGTGCTTGAGTATGGCATAGGCAAGGAACGCCAGCATTATCAGGAAGCAGGGAGGCCCTATGACAGTGAATTCCGGATAGCCGAGCACCGGGAGCACTATCCCGGTGACGGCCCCGCCTGCCGTCGCCAGGAACGTGCCGAGGTAAAGGTACTTCACCTGCATGCGGCTTATACCCTTTGCGTTCCTGTAGTTGAAATACAGCTCAAAGAAGCCCAGTCCGATGCTCGCGGCAAAGTACATGTACATAAGCGAGTAATAAGGGCCGCTCACAAGCACCGGGCCTGACTTGAGATCGGCAACGCTTTCCACGATTAAGCCGTTCAACGCCAGGATGAAGAACAGGATGCTGAACACGTAGATCACCGCATGGCTGTATTCCTCCTTGCCTTTCAGCTCCCGGGGGAACACCCTCACGAAAGATATGAACACCGGCGGGATGAACGACGCGAGCGCATACACGATCCTTCCCCATACGATGTCCCCGCTTATCCTGAACATCATGACCGCCGCCGTCCAGGAGGCCACCACGAACGCGAAAAGCAGGAACGTGAGATTGATCCTCTTCTTCGGCGCGTTTATGAGCACGAACATGCCCAGCGAGAGGTTGGCAAGTATGGTGTAGGTATAAATGATGTCCCTCACCGTGTTGGTGGCAAAAGCCATCACAGCCACGCATATGAACGAGAATACCACCAGGTAGCTGAAGACCCTTGAGAATATGTATTCGATGCCCAGGAGCCTGTACCTGACGATCGCGTAAGTGACGAAACCCGCCATCACAAGCGTTGAAGCGGGACCGATGGCGTTCACCATCAGCGGCCCGAAGTTCGAGACCCCCTTCGTGACCAGGAAAACGTTGGTGAACACCCCGATGACCGCGGTGATGAGCGTACCGAGCATCATGTACTGTATCTGTATCCTCTCCCTGCCGGCGGCCCTCATGTACTTGCTGATTATTATGTAGAACGAGTAGCCCAGATACGCTATAAGATATGAAACAAAAAGCAGGTACCACTGGCCGTGCGCCGGCTCCACATAGGGCGGCGAAACACCCTCTGCCAGAAGGGTCGTGAACGATGCCAGCCCGAAAACGACGGCGGGCAGGAACACGGCGGGGATGCCCCTTGAATACACGTACTCCCTTTTCGGGAAAACTATGGAGAAATAAAGGAAGAAAGCGGGCATGAGCGAGGTCGTGAAGAATGTCATGTCTATCCAGAACTTCACCCAGGCGGGATTCACTGCCATGGACCAGAAAACATAGCTTATCCCCCAGACCGCCAGCGAGACGGTGACCGCGGCGAACGAGATGTTGACCGCGCTCCTGCGGTCGTGGAACACAAGGTATCCCGCGAGGGCCACGTCGATGATGAAGGTGATTATGAGTATTATGTTATTTATGTCGTAAAGCATCCTTGAAGATACCCTCCAGCTTCGCAAGGTCATCCAGAGTGTTCACGCCGAGTGCCTCCGCCGGTCGATTTCGTCGTTTATCGAGGAGTCTTTTTCGA
>CAZSXD010000013.1:0-14302 GCA_964611075.1 uncultured bacterium | reverse complement strand
ACAGGAAGGGAAAGAACCGTGGAAAAGCCGGGCTGAATTCCTGAAAGGCCACTGCCTGCTCAAAAAGGGCAGTCTCGATCAGGCGCGCGAGATCTTTGCAAAGCTTTCCGCAACGCCCGATTTCATACTCAACGATTACGCAAAGTTCTACCTCGCCGAAACATATTACTCCGGCAGGGACTGGCAGAGAGCTTACGACTCCTTCAAGGAGATATTCCGCAGCAGCGCTCTTTGGCCCGAGTCCATCATCAGAAGGGCTGAATGCCTTGAACAGATGGGCGATCTCAATATGGCGACAGAAACCTATAAGGCTCTGCTTGGCGAAGCGTCGCCGGACATGCCGCTGGACAAGGCCAGGCTGGGACTGGGCAGGTGTTACGAAAAGAACGGCAGTCCTACTGCGGCCATAAGATCATATCATGAGGTCAATCTTTACCATCCTTTGAGCCCACTGGCCAAAGAGGCCGTCGCAAAGATCGCTTCCCTTTCAAAAAAATACAATATTTATCCGGAAGCCGCTTCAGCCGAGGATATCTTCAACAAGGCAATGGTCTTCTATGATTTCGGGGACTTCAATTCGGCGGGATTGTATTTCCAGAATATAATAAGCGAATACAGGAAGAGCGGCCTGTGGGAGGACGCAGTTTTCAAGGCAGCGATGTGCGATTATAAACGGAAGAGATTGAGGTCCGCCGTAACCAGGTTCAAGGTCCTGATCTCGAGGGGCGGCGATTACGCCGATGACGCGAAGTTTTACATGGCTTTTGCCTACGGCAAGTCAGGGTATTTCTACCAGGCGCTCGAAAGCCTTGGCAAGGTGGTGAACGATCATCCGTCCTCGCCGTTCGCGGATGACGCTTATTATTACCTCGGCTATTATTATGAGGCGAACGGTTACAAGGACACTGCATTGACGTATTACAAGAACTTCGTGGAGCGTTATCCCAGGTCCGATTTCGCGCCCGAGGCATATTGGAGAACCGGCAGGCTCAGCTATTTCAATAAGGACTTCACCTCGGCTTACGACGCATTCGACAACGCCCTTAAAAGGTGCGAGAGAGGCTCCATGCTCGAGGCCTGCGCATACTGGAAGGGGCTTGTGGAAGAAAAGCTCGGCAAGATGGACAAAGCCGTGGAAAGCTACTACAACGTTGTTTCAAAGTTCGACCACACATACTACAGCTACAGGGCCAGGGAAAAGCTCGTCGCCTTCGGAAAGGACATAGCCAGGGAAAGCGCGGAAGAGGAATATGTCGGAAACGGCCTGCCGCCCGCAGGCGAGGACACCTTCGGGGACATACCGTTCGCCGAAGAGGCTCTCCCGTTCGAACCGGGGGTAGAGGAAGCGGACGGCAAAAAGCTGCCTTCCGGAGCGAGGGCTGTAGAGACAAGGGACCATTTCAGGAAATATGCCGAGCTCATGGCAACAGGTTTCTATGAGGAAGCGGCCGGGGAAGCCGCCCTGCTCGTTGAATATTCGGAAAGCAACAAGAAGATGTCCGCGCGGCTGGCGCTTGCTTCGGCCGACCTTGCCGCAGGCAAGGTGAGGGAGTCCATCATCTACGCCGAAACCATCTGCAACAATTCCGTCATGAGCGGCACCGCCGGGGATCTTCCCCGTGATACATGGCGCCTTGCTTATCCGCTGGGCTATTACAAATACGTGAGCCGCTATGCGGCCGAGTTCGGCCTGGACGAGAACCTGGTCCTCGCCGTCATCCGCGAGGAAAGCAGGTTCAACACAAAGACGACATCCTGGGCCAACGCAAGGGGCCTGATGCAGATAATCCCGCAGACGGGGAGGAATGTGGCAAGGCTCGTCGGCATAAGGAATTATTATACCGACAAGCTCCACGATCCCGAAACGAACATAAAGATGGGATGCTACTATCTTTCGCAGCTCATGAAACGCTTCAACGGCAACAAGGTCCTTGTGCTCGCCGCATACAACGGCGGGCCGCTCCGGGTCCAGAAATGGATGAACAAGTGGTGGAACGAATCCGGGCCGAACATCGATATCGACGAGTTCCTGGAAAGCATCCCTCTTTCAGAAACAAGGCGCTACGTGCAGAAGGTCATGAAAAGCTACAATGAATACAAAAGGCTTTACACGAGCAAATATCCTATAATAACCTCCAAGAGCTGAAAATGAGAGAAGAAGAACGCATAATAACGGTGGAGCGCAGGGAAGAGGATTCCGCTTTCGCAGGACTCCGCCCGAAGAAGCTTGCGAACTTCATCGGTCAGGAAAAGATAAAAGAGAACATCGTCATTCACATGGACGCCGCCAGGAAGCGGGGCGAGGCGCTCGAGCACATACTTTTATACGGGCCTCCGGGCCTCGGGAAGACGACGCTTGCGAACATCATTGCCAATGAAATGGGCGTCGCCATAAAGGTGACGTCCGGACCTGCGATCGAGCGGCCCGGCGATCTTGCCGCCATACTCACCAACCTGAAGGACTTTGACATACTTTTCATCGATGAGATCCACAGGCTCAACAGGGCAGTCGAGGAGGTACTTTATCCGGCAATGGAGGACTTCGGTCTTGACATCATCATAGGCAAGGGACCGTCCGCCAGGTCTATAAGGCTTGACCTCCCGAAGTTCACCCTTATTGGCGCCACGACAAGGGCTGGCCAGCTCACCTCTCCTCTTCGCGACAGGTTCGGCATGATAGCGCGGCTTGAATTCTACTCCGTTGATGAGCTTGAGACGATACTCAAGCGCTCGGCGGAAGTGCTGGGGCTGAAAATTAGCGGTGACGGAGCCCATGAGATCGCAAAAAGGGCGAGGGGCACTCCGAGGATAGCTAATAGGATATTGAGAAGGGTCAGGGACTACTCGCAGGTCCGGAGCCACGGCGCCGTAGACAGGACCGTGACCGATGAAGCGCTGAAAGGGCTTGAAATCGATGAGCTGGGGCTGGATAACGTGGACAGGAAGCTTCTTAAAAGCATCATCGAGAAATATTCGGGAGGTCCCGTTGGCATCGAGACCCTGGCTGCGTCAATTTCCGAGGAGGCCGAAACCATCGAGGACGTTTACGAGCCTTATCTGATGCAGATCGGCTTCCTCGAGAGGACCCAGAGGGGCCGCGTGGCGGCGGAGGCGGCATACAAGCATCTGGGGATGGCAAAAAAGAGCGAAAAGCAGGCCAGGTTGTTTTAGCAGGTCATTAGTAATATAATCTTCCATCGAAAGGAGAAAATATATGTCATTCAAGAATGTTACCATATCCGTCCTGCTTGCGATAATCTTCACATGGTTCGCGCTCGCCAATTCCGACGTTGTGACGGTCTCGATACTGCTCAGGAGCTACAAGATCTCACTTTCGCTTGTAATATTGATATGCATCCTTATCGGCATCATCATCGCCGGCCTGATATCCGCGGCGGAGCAGACGAGGATGCTGGGCAGGATCCATGAGCTCGAGAAACAGATATCGCCCGCGGAAAAGAAAAAGTAAATGAAAACCCTCAGGTTCGGCAGAGGTTTGACCGTCAGGGTCGAGCGCAGGTCAAAGGTAAAGAGGAGGACCGGCGAGACCGACATCGAGCTTTCACTTGATGTCGACGGCAGCGGAAGGTCGAACGTGAAGACCGGCATCCCCTTCTTTGACCACATGCTCGTCCTTTTTGCCAAGCACGGGACGTTCGATCTCAAGCTGAAGGCGAAGGGCGACGTGGAAGTGGATTACCACCACACGGTCGAGGATGTCGGGATATGCCTGGGCCAGGCGTTCAAAGAAGCTCTCGGCGATAAACACGGCATCACCAGATACGGCGAAGCGAAGGTCCCGATGGACGAGGCGTTGACCGAAGCCATTATCGATATCTCGGGCAGGCCGCACCTGACATACAACGTCGAGATAACCAAGACAAAATTCAAGGATTTCGACGTGGAGGTCGTCCGTGAATTTTTCGAAGCTTTTGTCATGAATGCGGGGATAACCATTCACATCGATCTTCTGAAAGGCCGCAATATGCACCATAAGATAGAATCGATCTTCAAGGCGTTCGCGGTGGCATTATCAAAGGCCTGTGAGATCAACCCGAGGAAAAAAGGGGTCCCTTCAACTAAAGGCGTCCTATAGCTATCGGCCGAATTTCAAGCGTTCGGCGTAAAAATCGAATATTCCCAGCTTGCGCATCTTTTTCTGGACAGCTTCAATGTCATACTTGACCCGCCTGAGTTCAAACGTCATCTTCTCATCGTCAAAGATCCCATAGCTTGCCCGCGGGTCCATGTCCCTCGGCTGGCCCACGGCTCCCGGATTTACGATGGCTTTGTCGAATTTTGCGAGGTTGATCGTGTCGCCGTCATTTAATTGCCAGCCGTCGAATTTGCCGTCCTTGTCCTTCAAGATCAACAGCGGGACATGGAGATGCCCCGTGAAAAGGATCTTTTTCTTCATCAGCTCGATCGACATAGCACCTGTCTGAACATCCGAGATATATTCTGTCAGCGGCTGGCGGAGGCTTCCATGGACCATTTCAAAGTTCGTGCCCAGGAAATGCTCAGGCACCGACCTCAGCACCATCAGGTTCTCCGGCGATACCCTTTTCTTCGTCCACATCAGATTTTCGCGGAGCTCGTCGCTGTAGAGATCAAGGTTCACGTCATCGGTAACCGTCCTGTCGTGATTGCCGGCGATCGAGATCGGCCCGATGTGCCGTACGGCGGAGACGCATTCGTCCGGCTCCGGCCCGTACCCGACGGTATCTCCGAGAACCAGGTATTCATCAACGCCCTTGATGGTCTCGAGTACCGCCTTGAGCGCCTCAAGATTCCCGTGTATGTCGGCAAGAACGGCGAACTTCATGATCTGAATTATAATCCGGTTTTTTGAAATTAACAGCACAATAAGGCGATAAACTTGAGCAAATCGGGGACATGGTAACCCCTGGTTCCAATAATCAACCTTATGTAAAGTCAGCCTCATGATCATTGACACCCCCACACAGTTTTCTCTCTTACTTCTTTTGTCTTGACACAAAAGAAGTAACAAGAAAAAGTCAAGTTTTTCAGATTGGCTGGCCGCAGTGCCTGAACCTGTCTGTAGCTCTGAAAAACATGCACCTGTTGCCTTATGTGACGGGAGAATGGCCGGGATAAGAAGGCGAGGCTGTATATCCTATATTATGTGCGTCCAAACCTTGTCAGGCCTACTGTCTGAGCCTGGGGAGAACGAGCTTTAGCGAGTTCGAGCAGGCGAGTTTAGGCCGTGGGGGTGCAGGGGGCTTGTCCCCTGCCGGCGTTCTTTCCCCATTTTCTTTCGCTGCAGAAAGAAAATGGGCAGGATAGGAGTGGGAGTGTGGCTTATGACTAATTATCCATGGAAGGGCGGAGCCCCTCATCTCACAGGTCAACTGGACATAAGGTTGATTATTAGCATTCTTTCAGGGCCTGAATGCAGTCTGGCACATTTAGACAAACCCTCACCTTTATTGTATAATTATCTTTCATGAAATCCCAGGAATTCAAATACAGGAAGCTCATCAGCGCCAAGGGGCTAGTGAGGAGCATCGTCATTGAGAAGGAATCGGACCTCCTTGTCCTTGCCGAAAAAGCGCTGACCACCGCCGCGCATGAAAAATTGAAAGCGGAGCGCAAGAACCTCGAGGAATTCATCGCAAAGAACCCCAAGTTCGAGAAAACATTCAAGCCTTACTGGGTATCGCCGTTCGCGCCGAAGATAGTGCGGCTCATGTCATGGGCGGGCAAACACGCCAATGTCGGCCCGATGGCAGCGGTGGCCGGCTCGATAGCCGAACTGGTTGGCAAGGCGCTGCTCAAGAGATCAAGGGAGGTCATTGTGGAGAACGGCGGCGATATATTCATGAAGATCACGAGGCCGAGGAAGGTCGGCGTCTATGCCGGCAAGTCCCCCTTCTCCGAGAAGATCGCCATCGAGATACAGCCCAAGGACACGCCGCTCGGCATATGCACTTCGGCGGGAACCGTGGGACACTCCATCTCTTTTGGCACGGCCGATGCGGTCCTTGTCACAGCAAGGTCATGCGCCCTGGCCGATGCCGCTGCAACGGCGATCGGCAATGTGATAAAGAGCGAGGAAACGATCGGCGACGGGCTTGACCTGGCAAAGACGATCAAAGGTCTCCATGGAGTATTGATAATAAAGAACGACAAGATGGGAGCCTGGGGCACTTTAAAGATCGTTTCCCTCTAACCTCCAACAACTGGAAACGTATTGTAAGCATCCGGCATCACGTAGCAAGTCGAAATTTCACCCGCAAGGTTCATTGCATGCGCAAGATTCTCCGCGGGAGTTATGCCGAATTTCCTGATAGTGGCCTCGTCAAGCTTTGATACCCAGATTATCTTGAACCTTTCGGCTTTCTCAAAACCTGAGAGTATGGTATGACCTGCGATGGTGAATTTCCTCTCAAGCTCCTCTTCAATGGCCTTTGCCGAACCAAGATTTACGTATTTCAAGTATTCCCCGGACGGAAAACCCTCGGAAGATTCGGCCAGGAGGATCATCGTCCCGCCTTCCTTCAGGGCGTACGAAGCCATTTCCATCGCCTTGTGGGACTGGACGAAATTCAGGTCCTTCGTCCCTCCGCCGGCGGAAGCTATCACCGCATCGGCCTTCTTATCGATCTTCACCTTGAAATTGTTATCGAGCTCCTCGCAGCCCGCCTCATGCGCCGCGACAAGATCGCCCGCAAAGACCGACGATATCCGGCCGGTATCATCCATGATCACGTTCAATATGAGATCGGGATCGAGCATCTTCGCCGCTTCAACCATGTCTTCATGAACAGGATTCCCATCAAGTATCCCGGTCTTAGCCGTTTTGCTCTTCAGGCAGCGCTTGTGATTGGTCTGAATGGTATCAAAAGCCGAAATGCCGGGAAGCACAGCCTTCCTTCCGCCGCCGTACCCCGCAAAGTAGTGGTAAGTGACGGCTCCGGTAAGTATCACGCGGTCGGAATCGACGACTTGTTTGTTGAGTTTGACCGTAGTGCCCCTTGAGGTCGTATCAAGCTCAACAAGGTTCTTTCCCTCGTTGCAGTCATGGTCGACCAGACTGATCCTTTTTGCGACGATATCGCCGACGATCTTTCTGTGCTCGCCAGGCGAATGGAGCCGGTGCGTCCCGCAGGCGAAAAATATCGTGATGTCCTTGTCGGGAATGCCAATTGAGTTGATCTCATCCGCAAGCACGGGAAGGAAGACGCTCGCCGCCACGTTCCTTGTCCTGTCGGAAACGATTATTGAGACCTTTTCGCCGGGCTTAAAGACCTCATGGATGTTTTTCGAGCCGATCGGATACTTGAGGACGCGCCCGATGCTTCCGGCCGGATCGTGGAGCGGCATAAGTTTTTTCCCGGAAAGGACCGACAGGACGCTGTCTTCGGGAAGTTTAAGCCCTATCTTCCTGCTTCCGTATTTAAGTTCGAGGCTTTTCAATTCTTGAGGTATACCCCGTCGCCTTCCCTGGTATGCTGGGGTATCTTTATGCCTACATCGTCGCCCTTCTTCACCTTCTCCACCTGAACATGCTCTATCTGCATGGAAGTGATGGGCATTTCGTAATCCGTCGTATGGCCCTTCACGTGGATGACATCGCCCACTTTGAGCGGCGCCTTCATCTTCACGGCCATTACGCTGATCTTGTCAAAAACATGCTCAACCTTCCCCAGCAACTTCTCTTTTTTCACCTTCGGCTTCGCAACCTTCACCTTTTTTGCCTTCGGTTTCGCTTTTGCCTTTGCCTTTTTTACCGCCATAATGATCCCCTCCTTTTTACAGGGGGAATTGTAGACCTTCATGAGGAGAATATCAAATACCTTGATACAGATAAGCGTGTTGCAATGGGGGGCAGCATACTATAGCCAATGTAAATCTCAGAGAAACAAGCCGAAATCCCTTGTTTATCAAGAGATCTCGGCTTTCTATGAACAAATATTAATTAAATAATTTTGAAAAAGGTTACAGGTAGATATTGAACTACTTGTTGACCGTTTTCTTGGATCAAATAAATAGGATAGTCAACAGTAACTTTATCTGGCAAAATTCCTGTTTGTTGCGCTTTTACAAGCTCTCTGTTGATTGCGTGGATATTATGATCCCACATATTGCCGGTAATACCATCAACAGCTAAACCTATTATTCCCCCAAACAATATGTTACCCCAAACCCAACCATTTATTGTTCTTTGGATCACAATTTGCTCACTTCTGTATCCTTGGTATTCTAATGTCACCGTATAATCGTTTTGCTTATTTAGAATAATAGAACATGGGGTATGTTGAACCGTTGTTGTGCCCCCGCCCATTATTGTTACAGTGACATCTTTTGGAACGGAATTAACTGTCAATGTTGATGGGGAGCCGGCCATGATTGATGCACAACCAGCAACAAGCAACAATGATATTGACAATAGAAAAGCGAGAAAAATCTGATGAATTGATCTCAATGTTTAGTCACCTCCATTTTGTTTGTAATAAATGCCAATAATGCGGGGAAAAAGCCGACCAATAATGCGATGAAAACTAAAATCTTACTTTTTTTCATTAAATATTGTATCCCGCCTTTAAATAGTAGTAAGAATTTTTTACATTGCCGGAATCTCCAAATGCAGACCAAGTGCTGCCTTGCGCAATATACCCCGCTTCAATTTCAAAATCAACCGTACACAACCCAATAAAGAAACCATAGCCCGTCCCATTGTTTACAGTTAACCCCTCAAAATATTTCCCGCTGACGCTCATAAGAGAATAGCGTAAATCGCCGCCAAAAAAGAAACTATAGTTAGTGTAAGAGCGACTCGGGTAAAACTTTAACCTTGCATAAATTGGCATATAATTATAAGTTGGGTCATTTGTTAAAGAATATTTTAAACCGTCGATGCCGGAAATAACATACTTGAAGGTTCTGGGGAAGTAATATGTGCCGCCAAAGCACAAATCAATCTTATCCGACAAGGATGAGGCAAAGGATAATCCCAGCCCATATCCCCCTGGGTCTTGATAAGCATCATCGCCCCACGGTAAAGACAATACTACCTCAGAAGGTAATCCATATTCCAAGTAAACATTTAATCCGGTTTTCTTTATAACTGGTGCATACTTGTTCTGATTGATCAACACGGGCATATTTGGCTTATTCGTTTTCATTCTCGACTCAACGTCAACTACAGATATTTCTTGATTAACAATTTCAATATTTTCAGAATAAACTGAGTCGCCCGTCTTACTCTTCACATTAAGATTATGATTACCTTTAGATAAGCTTAATGTCAATATGTTGCCTGTGGAATCATAGGTATTACCATCAATAACTGCTCTATATGAGTCATCTGGGAGGATAATTTTTAGTTTACCACTAGCAAATACAAAAGAAGAACAAACAAAGATAATTATCAGGAGAAGGAAAGGTTTTTTCATGTTTTTACCTGCCATCCATGTATAGTGATTATACGCCTGCCTAAATATTAAACAACACTCTCATTTCTCGGAAACACCTATTTCGTATGATATAATCCAACAACATGATCATAGCGATAATATTAGCTTTTGCCGCGCTTATCCTCCTGTACTTCTATTCTAACGAGATCGAGGTGAGGGTGATGACGCGCAAAGAAAACCTTCCGAAGCGGCCGAACGTCGGCATAGTCAGCGACTGGCACAGGAAGGGCGTCCCCTATCAGTCCCGCTTCCTGTCAAAATGCCTGAGCGGAAAGTTCAACGTCCACGTGTTCGCCTACAACGATTACGTAAAGGACGAGCAGGACTTCGGTTACCGGAAGCTGGTGTTCTCAAGGTTCCTGAAGCCATGGAAGCTTATCAGGTGGATCAGGAAAGAAGGCCTCAAGATCGTCTATTTCCCCGACAGGCTCGAGGACGCCGGGGTCCTTGACTGGTGCAAAAAGAACAAAGTTGCAACGGTGATGATAATCAATTATGAGACCATCAAGAGGAAAGAATTCCCACTATATAAAAAGAACGCTTTTCTTTTGTGCCCGGTCAAATGCACGTTCGATCTCCTGAAAAAGAACGGGTTCAAGAACATCAGGTTCATACGCTGGGGGATCGATAACAAGACTTTCAAGCCCGCGAGATTTCAGGCCAGGCGGAAGGTCAAATTCATCCACAACGCGGGCCATGGCGGCGTTGAGTGGAGAAAGAACACCTTCGCGGTCGTTGACGCGTTCAGCAAGGCGAACATGAGGAACCCGGACATCAGGCTGGTCCTTAAGTCCCAGAACCCGATAAGGGAATATCCCGACGCGGTGCGTTACCTGATAAGCAAGAACAGGAACATAACCGTCATCGACAGGGACCTGAGCATGAGCGAGCTCATCAAGCTCTACAAGTCGTGCAATGTTTCCCTGCTTCCGAGCAAGTGGGAGGGCATCGGCATCCCTTTCATCGAATCGCTGTCCCTGGGCCTCCCGGTAATAACGGTTGATGCCCCGCCGATGAACGAATGGGTAAGGCACGGCTATAACGGCTTTGCGGCCAGGGTCTCAAGCTGGGAAGCAAGGCGCGATAAAGAACTTCTGGTCAAGGCGGCTGTAGTAGATGACGACGATTATTCAAGGTGCATCGTACTGCTTTCGAACCGCGCGCTGTTGAAGAAGGTGTCGGCAAACGCGGCAAAGAGCATGGCCAACAGCTTGAAAGTTTTCACCGGTGAGATCGTGAAGTTCACAAGGTCGTTATGCGCAAAGTAGCTATAATCGCGCCGAACACCCTTCCTGTCCCGCCGATAAGAGGGGGCGGAGTGCAGAAGGTGATCGCGGAAACGGCGCCGCTGTACAAAGAGTTCAAGCCTTACATATTCTCGAATTCCGAGTATGGCCTAGACAACCTGCCTCTTGTCGAGACGGCCGGCAACATCGAGCACAGGCGCATAAGCAAGTCGAGATGGGAAGAATTGATGATGAGAATCAGGTTTTTCTCAACGAGGAATTACTTCCCTTACGTATATCTGATATCCCAGCAGATAAAGGAGATAAAGCCCGATCTGATCCACATCTGCAACAGGCCATGGTTCATCCCGATATTGAGGAAATACTTGGGCCCCGACGTAAAGATAATCCTTCACCATTTCAATAATTACTTCTCCGAGATGCCCGCATGGGCCGCAAGGAAATTCCTCGATCGGATAGACGGCTTCATCGCATGCAGCAAGTTCACTCTTGACCTGGAGATCCTCAAGAGGTTCCCGGCACTCGGCAAAATGTCATTCGTCGTTTCGAACGGCGTCGATACCGGGAAGTTCGATCCCGCGAATATAAGACCGGCTACCGTCCAGGCCCTGCGGAAAAAATACGGCATAAAAAATGACGACATTGTCATCCTTTACGTGGGACGTCTTTCGGAAGGTAAGGGCGCGCTGCCGCTCCTCGAAGCCGTGAAAAAGCTGATACTGAGGGATGGGATCCGGAATTTGAAGCTTTTGATAGTTGGCTCAAGTTTCTACGGCGGCAGCTCCTCGCAGACCCCTTTCATCAGGAAACTTTACAGCGTCTCCGGGGACATAAAAGACAACATCGTCTTCACGGGCTTCATTGACAGCAGCAACATAATGGACATATTCGCGCTGGGAAGCATCGTCGCCGTCCCATCCATCGTCCATGACGCCTCCCCGGTCGTGTGCTATGAAGGCTCCTCAATGAAACTTCCGATAGTTGCGACCCGGAGGGGCGGAATACCGGAGATAGTCGAGGACGGGAGTACTGGGCTGCTTTACGACAATCCGATGGACACTGAAAAGCTTGCCGAAAAGCTCCATTATTTCATAAAAAATCCGCAGGAACGGCGGGCTTTCGGCGAGCGCGGACGCGCGTTCATGGAGAAGAACTACACCTGGAAAATCGTGGCGGGTAAGCTCGAAAAAGTCTATAATCTGATTTTAAACCAAAGGAGCAAGTAATGGCAAAATGCATCGTCACCGGCGGCGCGGGCTTTATCGGCAGCCACCTTGCCAGTAAGCTTGACGATCTTGGGAATAAGGTCGTTTCAATAGACAACTTCATGCATCCCTGCGAGGAACCCTACCCGTCAAGGTTCGCGGACGTCCGGTATGTAAGGGACATGGAGCAGTACTTCAGGGGCGCGGACATATGCTTCCATCTTGCGGCACAGATATCCGTTGACCGCTCCATCCACAGCCCGCAGGAGACACTGGACATCAACCTCAACGGCACATTGAACATCCTGGAGCTCTGCCGCAAGCACAGGGTAAGGCTGATATTCGCCTCGACCTCCGAGGTGTACGGTACGTCCCAGCGCCCGAAAATGGATGAGGATCATCCGCTTGACGCCCAGAGCCCCTACGGGGCTTCAAAAGCGGCGGCCGACAGGCTCTGCAAATCATACATCGACACATACGGAATGAAGATCGCGATACTGCGGAACTTCAACACCTTCGGGCCTTACCAGAACGATGATTCCTATGGCGGCGTCATAGCCATATTCACAAAAGCCGCCCTGAACGGAGCTCCCCTCAATATTTTCGGGAGCGGCAGGCAGGAGCGCGATTACATGTGGGTGGCCGACGCGGTCAGCGCCTACCTGAAAATGGTCGATCAGACCGGCGTTTTCAACGCGGGGAGCGGCACCACCATCAAGGTGAACCGGATAGCAGAGGTCATCAAGAAGCATGCCCGGTCAACGAGCAGGATCGTGCATGTGAAAGCCCGCCCAGGCGAGGTCCAGCGGCTTTGCTGCGACGCGTCAAAGATCAAAAAGCTTGGCTGGAAACCCAAGACGACGATCGAAGAAGGTATCAGGAAATATGTCGACTTCTATAAGGATTCCATTCTATAAGAGGACTTCCACCGAAAGCGAGATCGAAGCCGTAGCCCGATGCATAAGGAGCGGCCAGCTTTCTCAGGGCGCTGTCGTTGAAGAGTTCGAAGAAGATTTCAGGAAATACGTCGGGTCAAAGTTCGCTGTGGCCGTCAATTCCTGCACTTCCGGACTTTTCTTAAGTCTGATGCTCACAAAACCCAAAAAGGTCAGTATCCCTTCTATGACCTTCGCGTCCGTCGCAAGCAACATCATCCATGCTGGGGCCAGGCTCGTCTGGCTGGACGAGTCATCTGCAGGCTCGCGATATCCTCTGGTTTCGGACGATCCGAAAGCCGGCACGGCATATGATTCGGCGCATTCCATTCACAGGGGGGATGCAAAAGGCTGCGGGAAAGACCTGATCTGCTATTCATTCTATCCCACCAAGAACCTTTCGGGCATAGAGGGCGGCATGATAGCGACGGACAGCAAGGACTACGCCGAATGGCTCAGAAAAGCAAGGTGGCACGGGCGGGTCGGGTCTTCATGGGACTATGTTATCGAATTCCCGGCATGGAAATTCAATATGACGAACGTTCAGGCCGCCGTCGGGATCGACTATCTCAAGCGCATCGATAGCGAATCAAAAGCAAAAATGGAGCTTGTCGAACTCTACAACGAAATGCTCGGGACTGATATCAAGTCGGACCACATTTACCAGACCGTCGTGAACAAGAGGGATGGATTCGCAGAGTTCATGATGTTAAAAGGCATCGAATGCAGCATGCATTTCAAGCCGGTCCACAAGCAGCCTGCATTCAGGAAATATTACAAAAAGCTGCCGAAGACCGAGCGGCTGTCAAGATATAACGTCTCGCTTCCTCTTTTCCCATCATTAAGCGAGACCGGGGTCGAGGAGATCTGCAGCCTTGTCAAGAAATGGAACGAAAAATACCCCCTTCCCGAGGATGAATACATATACTTTGAGGAATTCCTGAAGCAGCCTGACTGCCGTCAGGCAAGTTAACATGGGCATATTCACCTGCATTCCCTCTATGATGTTCCACCATGTCAACCGCGAACCGGAGGATTCGATCAGCATAACGCCGGAGAAATTCGAGGCGCAGATGAAATCTCTGGCGGAGAACGGATATAAATCGCTGCATCTGAGCGAGTTCTTTGAATATCTGAAGCGATGGAACATCCCTCAAAAGCTCGTCCTGATAACATTCGACGACGGGTATGCCGATAACTACGTCCATGCTTTCCCGATCCTGAAGAAATACAAAATGAAGGCGACGATCTTCCCCATTACCGCCTTCGTCAATGATAAGGCCGGTGGCAGGTCGAAGCTCATGTCAAATTACGACACATTGATGCGAACACCTTACGCAAAAGGCGGAATGGACGAGTTCCTCAGCTGGGAGGAAATGAAAAAAATGGCCTCAAGCGGCCTCATCGACGTCCAGGCGCACTGCCATACCCACGCGGCATACTTCGAAAGCGATGAGATAGTCAATTTCTATTCG
>CAZSXD010000012.1:0-14341 GCA_964611075.1 uncultured bacterium | reverse complement strand
GTCCCAGAAGACGCGGTTTTCGCCGCTCCTGGCGCCGTTCCCGCCTCCGCTGAAGAACTTGGTGGCAACGGATTTCCCGGCAATATCATAAATAATGAGCTTGACGTTCGAGTCGCTCGTGAGCGTATATATTATCGTGGTTCCGGTGCCGGTCTTGAACGGGTTCGGGATGTTCCTCGGCCTGCTTGGAACAACGGCTGAAGGCTTTGCGGTGGCGCCTGCGACCATGAATTCGTAAGCTCCCATGTCAGGGCGCAAATCCTCTTGCCTGGAGTTCCCTAGAATGTCCGATGCGGGCGCGCCCTCAAAAGTTCCGGCGTTTATGCAGGGGGAAACGGGACTGAGCTTGAGGAAGGCATCGGGTAATGACTGATCCGTTGAGGCGAACAGCGGATCCTTATCTATACAGGTCTCACTGTAAAAGCCGGCTGAATTATATCCGGATCCGTGCTGGACATCGCAGTACGCGATCTTTGAATTCCCCCCTCCGGGGAGATACATTGAAAGATTACCCGTCACGGCGCCGTTAGCATAGAATATCGAGTTGATTATCTTGTTATTGTCCTTATTGTTCATGTATATCGCGCCGCCGTACCCGTTCACTGGCCCGACACCGGCCAAATTGCCGTAGAAAGTGCAGTTATATACGCTGACACTATCCGCCCAGACGCCGCCGCCGTTGCCCGTGGCATATGAACCGTTCGAGTAATTTGAACCGTTCCCTGTCCTGTTGCCGGAGAAGACGCAATTTGTAAGCAAAGCCGGTCCCGTCGTGCAGGCGCCGCCGCCGTTGCCCCCCACAGGCGATCCCTGTGTCCTGTTGTTAAGGAACTTGCATCCCGTAAAGGTGCCCGAACTTGCCGAATATGCACCTCCTCCATTGCCGGAAGGCTCGATACCGCTTGAGGTCTCATTGCTTGAGAACACGCAGCCGGTAAAGCTGCATGGATCGTGCGAAGCGGCGCCTCCGCCGCTGCCTCCCGAAACGCCGAACCCGGTGATATTGCCGATAAATGAGCAGTTCAGGAAGGTGGATGAGAACTCTGAATACGCTCCCGCTCCATTGCCGCCGTAGCCAGCTCCCCCACCGTTGCCCGTCCTGTTATCGCTGAACACGCAGCCAATGATGCTGGACGGATAGACCACGGACAGCCCGCCGCCGTTCCCCCCGTTCCCGGCGGACCCTGAGCCGTTGCCGGACCTGTTGTTCATGAACACGCAACTGGATATGGCGTTCGCCCGGCAGGCGGAAAAGATGCCGCCCCCACTGCCGCCGGATATGAACTGGGCGGAGCTGACACCGCCGTTGCTCGCCTCATTGTTCTGGAAGATGCAGTCGTTGACAATAAGCACGGCTCCGATATTGGTATCGTTAAGGTAGCATATTCCCCCTCCGAAGTTGCCGATCTGGTTCGCAGCCGCGGCGGGCGCCCTGCCATCCCTGATCTTCAGCTCCCGTACGATCGCGCTGACAGAATTGTTGAATATTATACCTCTTCCCAGGGCCTCGCAGGATATGACCGTCAGATCGGGTCCCGCGCCAACTAATTTGATGTAATCCCTGACCGGCCAGATAATGTCGTGTTCATTGTATGTGCCTGCCAGAACATTCACCGTTCCTCCCGTGGCAACGCGGGTGAGAGCGTACCCTATCGTACGGAATGCCTTTGACGCACTTGTACCTTCGCTGGTATTGAATCCGGAAGTTGAAACATAGACCGTCGAAAGCGGGCCAGCGGCTTCTGTCGAAATTCTCTGCGCATATATATCATAATTTCCGTTTCTCTTGTCCATCCAGGTTATTATCGCTTCTCCGATGCCGTTGTTCATTATTTGAGGGTAATATTGATTATCTGCGGCAGCGCAGACAGTTATCCCGTCTGTTGCCCACCATACGATGCCATTGAGATCAAGCCTCTGTGCATAGATATTTAAATCGGGGCTGCTCCTGTTGTCCATCCAGGTTATTATCGCGCCTCCATTGCCGTCGCTCGCTATTTCCTGGTACGATTTATCATTAGCTGCAGCGCAAACATTCGTGCCGTTCGCGGCCCACTGGGGAGAACCTGTGGTGGTAACTCTTTGCGCGTAGACGTTATAGTTGCTGCCGTTCCTGTAATCCAGCCAGGAGATTATCGCTCCGTTGTTGCCGTCACTTATTATCCTGGGGCTGTATTGATTGTACCCGAGAGAGCATATAGGTATGCCGTTTGTGGCCCATGCTCCGCTGCCATTGGCGTTGATCTTCTGCACATAAATGTCGGGATTTCCGTTCCTGTTATCCTGCCAGGCGATGATCACACTTCCGGCCTCACCGCTTGCCAATACAGGACCAAATTGACCTCCCGCGACGGAACAGACGGTCACTCCATTGGACGGCCACGCCGCTGCTATGGTCCCGTCAGGATCGATCTTATGCGCATAGATAGCGGAAGTGCCGGTCCGGGAATCACCCCAGGTGATGATCGCGCCACCCTGGCCGTCGCTCAATATTTTATAACCGTCCTGTCCGCTTGCGGCAGTGCAGACAGGTATGCCGTTCGCGCCCCACAACGAAGTGCCGTTGGCGTTTATCCTCTGCGCATAAAGGTCGCCGTTGGCGTCGTTCCTGTAATCCCTCCAGGCGATTATCGCTCCTCCCTGACCGTCGCCTGCTATCGCAGGGTTGACCTGATTGTTCGCATCGGCGCAGACCGTTACAAATTCGGTCGGCCATATGGCATTGCCTGAGGAGTTTAAATTCTGCGCATAGATATCCCCATATCCTCTCCTTGTGTCATGCCAGGCGATTATCGCTCCTCCCTGTTTATTGCTCGCCAAACAGGCACCAAGCTGATCACTGGAGTTGTTACAGACAGCTTTCCCGCCGGTCGTCCATAATACGATGCCATCATAGCTTATCCTCTGCGCGTATACGTCGTAATTACCATCCCTGAGATCCTCCCATACTATGATCGTTCCCTTGCTTCCGTCACTTGCCAGAAAAGGGGTTTGCTGATTTCCTGCAACGGTACTGACCGCTACTCCGTCTGTGGTCCACAGTATTTGGCCGGCATCGGCGATAGAACTCTGAACAATAAAAAGTATAAAAGCAGAAAAGAGGAGTAAGACTTTGAGCGAATTTTTCATAAATTACCCCCAGTGACTTATTAGTATACGGCTAAACCCTTAGCAAATCAAGCATTTCCGGCCAGTCATATTATCGGTCGGATATGGGCAAAACTTGCGTGTTATAATACCGATGTATGAAAGAACATCTTGTTATACTCCACGGCTTCGGCACCGATTCGAGGGTATTTGCCTCGATCGGGCATAAGCTTTCGAAGGATCACGACGTAATGCTTGTAGACCTTCCCGGCCACGGGCAGACCCATCTTCGCCCGGAGGATTACGACGAGCAGGCCAAGGAGCTCGGAACGTTTTTCGGATTTTGCGCTTACTCCATAAGCCACGCCCTTAACGATTATCTGAAAGAACCCTACCACATCCTTGGCTGGTCAATGGGAGGGCTTGTCGCACTGGAAATTTTCAGGCAGAAAGCTCTTGAAAAATGCCACGATGCGGAATGTAAGCACGATCACAATCCGATAAAATCGCTAATTTTGGTCTCTTCAACGCCAAAATTCATCGCATCCGATGACTTCGGGATCGGCATGAACAAAGCAGTGTTCAGCAAGTTCAGGAAAGGTCTAAAAGATGACCTAAAAAAGACCATGGGCGATTTCTATCACCTGATGTTCTCCGAAAATGAGGATGCCTCAAAGTATTTGCCCGGACTCATTTCTCAAATCCCATCCTCATCCACTCTCAAAGACAGCATGGAAAGTTTCGAGAAATTCGACGGGAGGCAAGCCTTGCCGCTTGTGAACGTCCCGACCCTGATCCTGACCGGGGACAAAGATAAGATAATCGATGCTAAAGCTTCAAAGTTCATGGCGGATCGGATCAAGGGAAGCGAACTGAAAGTTTTCCCGGATGCGGGTCATGCCCCCTTCCTTACAAGAGAAGCAGAGGTGATAAGTGAGATCTCAAAGTTCCTTGGATAAAAAGAGGATAGCGGCTTCCTTCTCGAGATCGGCCGAAAAATACGACGAATACGCGGGCCTTCAGAAGCGCCTTGCCAAAGAACTGGTCGCAAGTATTCCGGCCGTGAGACCCGCCCCTCTCAGGATACTCGATATAGGTTCCGGCACAGGCGAGGTCGCCTTCCTCATAGCCGAAAAGTTCAAAGGCTCGAACATCGTCGGGTGCGATATCGCTCTGGGAATGGTCAGGAAAGCCATCAATAAGAACCGTTTTCCGAATGTCAACTTCGAGGTGGCCGATGCCGAATCCCTCCCCTATCAGGACTCATCCTTCGACCTGGTCGCCTCAAGCACCACCTATCAGTGGGTGGAAGACCTGCAAAAGGCGTTCAGCGAGGCCAGAAGGGTCCTGAAACCCGGGGGATATTTTGCGTTCCTCACCTTCGGCCCGAAGACCCTCACGGAGCTCAAGCGGTATTACAGGGAGGCTTTTGAGAAGGACGCCGACTATCTCCACAATTATATGAACATGAGAGAACTGGTCGTCATGCTCAAGGCGGGAGGGTTTGAGGTGATGAAGAACAATTCGGACACTATCAGGGAATTTTATCCGGGTTTCCGCGTTTTCTTCAAGTCCCTCAAGGGCCTCGGCGCATTGAACGCCGCCGCGAACCTGCCGAAAGGACTGAGATCGAGGTCAAAAATGAACAAGCTGGTCCGCCTTTATGAGAAGAACTGTCGTATAGGCCCGCCTGCCGGCGAGGCAGGCAAGCGGGTATTCGCGACCTACGAGATAATCAAGATAGTCTGCAAGAAACCTGATTAGAACTTGACCTCTATCGCCCTCGGGGGGCATGGCAGCACACATAATTCGCATGCTATGCATTTTGCCGGATCGAACTCCACTTTCATCGTCTTCTTGTCCTTTACATATAAAGCGCCCACAGGACATTGAGCCACGCACGCTCCGCACTGGGTGCATTTGTCCCAGTCCACGACGATGTCCTTTTCAAGCGGCTGGACGTTCACGCCCTGCTTCTTGAGATAATCAAGACCTTTCTTGATATCGGCATCGTCGCCCGTCAGCTCCAGGACCATCAACCCTTCATCGTCAGGCATTATGTTGGCCCTCAGGATATTGAACGTAAGGTCGTAATCCTTTATCAGCCTGTACACTATCGGCTGGTCTATCTTTTCCTTCGGGAACTTGAGAACTATCCTATTTGATCTTGCCATGGTACACCTCCTATTTAATAGGCCGCTCATTGAGCGGTTTGCATTTATAACCTGATTCGGCCGAAGGTAGCGGCGCTACGGCTTCCGTAAGCGTAAAATCACCCTTCTTTATCCAGTCCTTCAGGATGTTCGCTATCTCAAGCGCGCCGGAGTAGCTGGATATCCCCGATGTCGGCACTTTCCTGCCTTTTATCTCTATCTCGCCGCTCTTCAGGCTTGCATAATCCACCTCTCCGACGACATCTGTCTTGCCGTTCGGGTATGCATCGCTGTAGTCAACGATGGCCGCATATATGTCAGCATCCTTCACCGCGGCGGACTTAAGCGTTTCCTCGGACAATATCGGTATCGGTATGCCTATGCCGACGTTAAGCGAAACGCCGTAACCGACGAATGATACTCCTTTCAGCCACCTGGGGCTCATCTGTTTCAGGTCTCCGATGACCGCAAGCGTTCCAAGCGGTCTCTTCGGAACCCCGTTCTCCCCCCTCAGGCCTCCCGGATTATGCTGTGTCCCCTGCCATGCCACGTAGCCTACGCCCCCGCCAAGGAATATCTTTGTGCCAATCCCGATCGTCTTGTAGAACGGATCGTTAAGCAAGGGCGAAAGCTGTCCGGCGCTGCAGTAATTCGCGTTGCCGAGGTTCGGCTTAAGCACGCCAAGGTAAGTGTAGATGGTCTTATCCGAAAGGTTGACCGCTACATTATAGTTTTGATAAGCATTTCTCGGGTTGAACAGGACCGCTTCATTCACATCCTTGAGGTTTATATATGTATTAAGCTCTTTCCTCGGATAACAGTCGGTCCCGTAAGCTGTCGCTTCAAGCTTTACATCTTTTCCTGCAACAAGCTCCTCGATGACATGCCCTCCGCCGTACTTGAACTCGCCCGGATGAGCCGCGTTCCTGGGATCATCATCGGGCATCGCGGTCGCGCCTAAGTATACGTCAACAGCCGCAAAGCCCGTGTAAACAGGCACTCCGTTAAGGGTTGCACGCCCTCCGCCGAGCTTGATCTTCGGCTTGGTATGTCCGACGTTAAGGTATATGCCGGACGAGCACATGGGGCCGAATGTGGCTGTCGTCACCACATCGACCTCCCTCGCGGTCTTCTCTATCCCCTGCTTTTCTATCAGGTCAAGAAGCTCCTCCTTTGTCACGACCACTGCCTGCCCCTTCTTTATCTTTTCATTTATCTCCTTCAATGTCTTTACCATTTTTATCCTCTCCTTTACTTGAAAAGCTCTGTACTCAAATATCTCTCGCCTGTATCCGGAAGTATCACGACTATCGTTTTATTCTTGTTCTCCGGCCGCTTGGCCATTTCAAGCGCCGCCCACAGCGCGGCTCCGGAGGATATGCCCGCCAGTATGCCTTCTTTCTTTGCCAGCTGTCTGGCTGTTTCAAAAGCATCTTCATTGCTCACCTGGACTATCTCGTCGATGACATCCTTGTCCAGCACCTTCGGGACGAATCCCGCACCTATCCCCTGTATCTTGTGCGGCCCTGGTTTTCCTCCGGAAAGGACCGGTGAATCTTTCGGTTCGACCGCGATGACCTTCAATGCCTTATTCTTCTTTTTCAAAGTTTCGCCGACCCCGGTGATGGTCCCGCCCGTACCGACGCCTGCGACGAAGATATCGATCTTTCCGCCGGTGTCTTCCCAAATTTCCAGTGCCGTCGTCTTCCTGTGTATCTCCGGGTTCGCCGGGTTCTCGAACTGCTGGAGCAGGAGATATTTCTTGTCCGATGCCGCAAGCTCTTCGGCCTTTGCCACCGCTCCGCTCATGCCCTTGCTTCCCTCGGTCAGGATCAGGTCGGCGCCTAAGGCTTTGAAAAGTTGGCGCCTTTCAATGCTCATGGTCTCCGGCATTGTCAAAACAAGTTTATAGCCTTTTGCCGCGCAGACAAAAGCCAGGCCGATACCTGTATTGCCTGATGTCGGCTCGATGAATATCGTATCCTTCCTGATCTTCCCCGACCTCTCAGCCGCCTCTATCATGGAAAGCGCTATCCTGTCCTTTACGGACGACAAGGGATTGAACGATTCGACCTTAACCAGTATCGAAGCACCCGCACCCTTGGTTAACTTGTTCAATTTAACGAGAGGCGTATTCCCGATCAGCTCGGTCAAGTCTTTTGCGATCTTTGTCATGCTGACCACCTCTTATATGTAATACTCTGCATACTTTGATTCCTTCTTCGCCTGCTTATCCCTCAGCTCAGCGAAAGTGATCCCGTCCACCTTTGCCGCGATGTACTTCCCGATGTCGCCGAAAACCTCCCTCAACGCGCACCTGTTGGAATAATTGCAGGAGCCGGGATTCTTGACGCACGCTATGGGCTCGACAGGCCCCTCTATATACCTGATCGCATCGCCCATCGTGATATCCTTCGGGTCCCTGGCAAGAAGGTACCCGCCCTTCTTGCCCCGTATGCTCTTCACGAAACCGCCCTTCTTTAGCCACAACAGTATCTGCTCAAGGAACTTGGCCGGGATATCCTGCCTCTTCGCGATATCCTCCGTTGACTGGGGCTTCCCGTAATGGGAGCTCAGATCGATCAAAGCCTTAAGCGCGTAATCCCCTTTGAACGTGATCTTCATATGTTTTGCCTCCACCCCTTCTGTCCCGATCTGCGATCGGGACATCTCCCCCTTAGTAAGGGGGAGAATGAGAGGGGGTTATACCCTACTAACCTGATAGGGATTATATACTTATATCGGAACTTGTCAAGCGGAATTTTCCGCCAGAGGCGGATCCGCCTTCGGCGGACACTTTTCCTCTTCTCCTATATGCTATAATCTCTGTCACATGACAACTCAAAGGAACATTCGAACGAGCCTGGCTTTCGCAGTTATTCTGCTGTCGCTGGCAACCGCGTCTTTCGCAGCAACATCCCCCCTGCCCTACAATTACCGGGTGATCGACGGCCGTCTGCACGCGGGAGGGCATCCGATGAACCCTGAGACCAATTACGGCAACAGCGACGAACAAACAATGGATATATTGAGATATCTTCGGGTACAGGGCGTTTCCACGGTCATTGATCTTGATAATTCATCAAAGATCGCAAAGAGGTATGCCGAACTTCTCAGGTCCGCAGGCATCGAACACCTCTACGTTCCCATGAGCTGGCACAACGTTCCTTCAAAAGAAGAGTGGGCGAAGATCAAGGGTGTGCTTCGCGGTACTGTTTACGTTCACTGCAAGTGGGGCGCGGACAGGACGGGAGCGGTCATAGCCAAATATCTTATTGAGGAGAAATGGTATTCGGTCAAGCAAGCCCTGGACACCGTCTCTTCCGGCGGCAGCCACGCAGGTGTCATGGGCGGGATGAAGGTCATTTACAGATACAATCCGATATATTCCAGGTTCTGGGAGAGGAAGGACTGACCCTATTCCACGGTTATTACAGAAACCGGACAGCTGTTCGCCGCCTCCTTTATCTTCTCCTCGAACTGGTTGAATTCAACGTTCGGCTTAACCACCGCTATTTCCTGGATCTCGAACACCTCCGGGCATATCTGTTCGCAAAGCTCGCAGGAGATGCACCCGTCCTCTATGATAACCGCTGAGATCGACATAAAATCCCTCCTTATCCCCTATGCTTGCTTAAATATTTATCCCCAGAGCCTGCTTGACCACAAGCCCGATAACAAAGCTTAAGCCTGCCACTCCCAGGCTTATCGAGACCATTTCAAAGAACCTGTTCCTGAAAGATATTTCCCTGACAACGGAATAGTAGTATGTGAAGATGAAGATCAATACGATCCCCCCAAGGAGGGTCATTAGCAAGGCTAGCGCATAATTGGCGATATAGAAATATGGCGAAACTAGTACAAATACCGCGCCAATATAAACTATCATCGTGTAGATCGATGCTTTGATCGGGTCCTTTTCCTCCCCCTCTGACTTTGTTGACAGATATTCGGAAGCGCCCATCGAGAGAGAAGCCGCTATCCCGGTGATCAAACCGGCCATCCCAATTATCTTTGAATTCTGGAGAGCGAAAGTAAGTCCGGCCAAGGTCCCGGTCAGTTCTACCAGCGCATCGTTCAGCCCCAGGACGATCGAGCCGATATATTTCAAGCGCTCCTCATCGATCATTTTAATGAGTTCTTTTTCGTGCCCGTTCTCCTCCGCTTCGATGGACCCGGCTTCCGGGACTTCCGCTGAGATTTCATCGTAGGCTTTTTGTGCACCTTTTTCCCCGCCCTCCATCAGCTTGACCGCGAAAGTGACGCCGAAAACCCTAGCAATAATGACATACCTGAATATTTTGAAGCGGTCGGGCTTGACATCGATATTCGAGTATTTCTTCCAGATGCCGTAGTGACGAAGCTCGTCGGAAGAGATATGGGTCAAAACTTCTGAATTGTGCGGATCCTTTGACGATCCCGCAAGGGCTCTATATATGTAATGCTCGGTGATCTCGTTCTTTTGGAAAGAAATGATCCTTTGTTTTGTAGTTTGTGATATCGCCATTTTCCCCTCGTCATGGCGATTATATCCCCGAAATCCTAGAAATTCCAGACCAGACCGATGTTCCCGCCGGAATTGGTCCTTCCGCCGGCTTCCATTATCAAGCCCTTTCCTTTCGTTTCGCCCCAATATTGATTCTCATGCTGCGCCTCCGCAAGAACGGAGATACCGTTATAGATATTCAGCTCCACCCCAATACAGATGAAAGTTGAATATACCAATGCTGACAGGGCATAATTCTGGTGGTCAGTTGTATCTTCAAATATCGATCGCCCGCCAATGGTGAGGTATGGCGTTATACCTCTTCCCTTCCTGCTAAAACTGAGCCCATACTGCCAGGAGGCATATGATGTATCAATCGTTTGACCGTAATCAAAAGGTATTAACGGATAAAATGCATGATAATCAATCTGTGTCATGGTAAATTCATATCCCAGATCAAAAGAAACATCATACGCGTTCTTTTTCATGAAAGTGTACTTGATGCCACCGCCGCTCGTCTGTTCGTTATTCATATGAAAAATTAATGAGCCGTATGGATCGACATGATGTATCAAATCCTCCATGTCCTCTTTTAGTCCCTTTATGTTCAGATAGTCATCTAATGAATAATAGCCGTACATGTCCAGGTCATCCATAACACCATAGCTGAGCATTAGACCGGTGCTATGCGCGTCATAGTATGTGGTCGGTTCATCATTATTGGCTCCCGGCCCGGAATGATTGGAAGCGTCATAGAGCATCAGGCCCCACTTGCCCTGGCCCATTCCGCCCGCGGGCATGAGGTTTATGATACTGAAAGCAGGGATAGAAACAACGATCAGCAAGAAAAGAAGAAAGAAAGCTTTTTTCAAGATCATGGCCTCCATTGTTTTTCCATAATACTTATCGATCGTTCACTTCGAGGATTTCACTATGGGGAAAGTTACCGTATCCACCAATCTGTGCGTTTTCATGTCCACGGAATTGATAAGAACGTCCGAAAGGTATGTCCTTGTCGAGCCGCTGTAGACCCCCACGAGTGGGCCGGAAGGCGTTCCCACATGGATGCCGCTCTTTGAATAGAAGACCGGCATCTTCATCTCAAAGGCATACCTATTGCCAGACCTGCCCCTTGACCAGTACTTGTCCTGCTTGCTCCCCAGCTCCCGAGAAGCTTCCCTCGGGCAGGATATCCTTATCTTCCAGAGGTCTTTCGGCTCGGCTGCGATGCGCACCCTCTGGAGGGGGCTGCTCGCCGAATTGAAGGACACGCGGATGCTCGTGCCTTTTACCCCCTCCCCTTCGTCCCGCTTCAGGCCGTTGACGCTCCTGCCGTCAATATAAACGTAGAGATAACGCCTGCCGAGAACCAGCTTGACCGTCTGCATATCCAGCCCGGCCCGGTCGCGCGCGAGCGCCCTCTGTTTCACCCTGTGAAAAACAGGAACGCCCTTCCAGTCCCGGAAACTGCCGTCTATCGTCACGCAGAAGGAATAAGAGGTCAAAATGAACGAGGATAATATGAACGGTATTATCTTCCTCACGCGATGATTCTATACCAATATGCCTTGAGCGTCCATATTCATTGAGCTATAATCCCTGCATGCTCAAGTCCCCCGACGGAAAGGTCTTCTATCGCGAGTGGAACTGTGTTTCCCCGAAAGCCGTCGTGATACTGGTCCACGGCATGGGCGGGTATTCCTGCCGTTTCTTCGAGATGGGGCCGTACCTCGCCAGGTCCGGGTTCCAGATATATGCCGTTGAGCAGAAAGGCCACGGGGAGTCCCCTTCCATAAAGGGCCACATTTCCAATTTCAAGCTTTACACGGAGGACCTGAGGTCGCTCGTCAATTTTGCAAGGTCGCAGAACCCGGGCAAAAAGGTCTTTGTCTTCGGGGAATCCATGGGCGGGCTCATAACGCTGGATTTCGCCATCCATGATCAGAAGCTCATCGACGGCATCATCCTGATGTCGCCCGCCGTCAAGGATAAGCTGCCCATGACCCCGCTCAAGAAGATCGACATATTCTTCAGCTCCATATTCAAGCCGATGAAATATTACGACGCCCAGTTCGACGCGGGCATGTTCACGCGCGACAAGGTGGTGGCAAAGCGCATAAACGGCGACCCCCTGGAACTGCGGGCGTTCACCGCAAAGTTCTACCAGGCGATATTGAAGACGATGATTTACGTCAATATGATGCCCCGGCAGGTCAGGCTTCCGGTTCTCATGATCCTTGCCGGCAATGATCTGATGGTGGATGCAAAAGCCGGGGAGAAATACTTTGGAAAGATCGCTTCAAAGGACAAGACGCTCAAGTGGTATCCGGAGATGTATCATGCCCTGTACGTGGACAAGGACAGGGAGCAAGTCTTTATAGACATGGTCGAATGGCTGAATAAAAGGAGCACTTCGACTGCGCTCAGTGCAAGCTGAAGGAGAATACATGGAACATATTGAAGGAAGGAACAAGAAAAAGAAAGTATTCCTGTACACCCTGAGCACCTGCATATGGTGCCAGAAGATGAAAAAATTCCTCAAGGACCTTGATGTTGACTACGCTTGCGAGGACGTGGACAACCTGACCGGCGATGCCGAGAAAAAGGCCATTGATGACATCGTAAAAAGGACAGGAAAAGAGATCTATCCCACGATAATCATCGACAGCAAAAAAGCCATAAGCGGCTACAAGGAAGATGAGGTCAGAAAAGAGCTCGGCCTATGAACACTCTCCCCAAGGTTTCACAGCAGGATGTCGACGCGCTTTACGAAAAGCTCAAGAAAGAAGCCGAGGATTTCGGATATCACCTGAACCCCGATATCAAGTTCACCAAAGACCTTGTGACGGGCCTTCTCGTCAATGAAAAACGCTTCGGATACCAGGCATGCCCGTGCAGAAGAGCGGTGAACGACCGGAAAAGGGACCTTGATATAATCTGCCCCTGCGATTACCGCGACCCGGACCTGAATGAATTCGACGCATGTTTCTGCGGACTTTATGTCACATCAAAAGTCGTGAAAGGAGAGAAACAGATCATGTCAATACCTGAAAGAAGGCCTTCGGAGGAGGAAAGGAACAGGCAGTCTAAGCCGAACATCGCCCCATCAAATTTATCCCAGCCGGTATGGCGCTGCAAAGTATGCGGTTATCTGTGCGCCAGGCCCGAGGCTCCGGACGAGTGCCCGATATGCAAAGTATCAAAGGACAGGTTCGAGAGGTTCATGTAGAGATAAGATGCTCGAGCGATCAAACGCTTTTCACTTTTTTGGCGAATACGACTGAATATTCTTCCTCCCTCTCAAACCTTGTCCCTTTATTGATCAGTAATTTTTCGCTGATCACCGGCTGCTCTATGCCTCCCATCAATTCAAAGCCTCTTGCGGTCAATAGTTCCTTGATATATTGCTTCGAAGCGCGGAAAACATGACCCGTTATCGATCCGCCGTTCACCGTTTTTTCGGTTATATCAAAGTTGTCGCCGCCCTTCACCCACCTGATCAAAAGATGGGAATCCAATGCCAGCCCCCTATTTATGTTGTTCAACGCTTTTATCTGATCGACCGGCGATAAATAAGGCAATATGTCCGTCATTATTGCGCCCTGATACTTCCCCAGGGGCGTAATGTAAAATTCGCGGATATCGGCATGAATGAATTCGAAACCATTTGGCTTGATGATCGCGGCTTTTATCACGTCTTCACATACGTCCAGGCCGGTATAGTTCATCAACCCCGCATCAAGCAGCATTCTCGCCGATCTTCCAATGCCGCAGCCCGCTTCAAGAACGGGGCCGCTCTTGCCGCAAAGGTTCAGGAACATGCGAAGGTGACGATCAAGGTGGTGCTCATCGAGTTCGAGCTTCCCTTGCTCGAATTTCAGGCCGAACTTTTGCCAGTAAAGCGTATTGTTGAAACGCCCCCATCCGTCCCGGATGAATATTTCCATCGCTCTTTGGACGCGCGCGCCTGCGCCGGGCATTAATCCTGCCATGCGAGAAATCCGGACTTTAGGATCGATGGGACCTAAATTGCTCATGTTCATTTCATTATCGGCCGATAATCCCGGAAATTTCAGTGTTTAATTGCGCTTAATGCCGCATGGGAATATAATTGCCGGCATGAAGAAATTCATATTGGCCATCGACCAGGGAACTACGGGCTCGACCATAATCATCTTCAACAAAAAGGGACAGATAGTTTCGAAAGCTTACCGTGAATTCCCGCAAATATATCCGAAACCCGGCTGGGTGGAACATGACCCGGTCAAGATATGGCAGTCGGTCAAATTGACGATCACTGACGCGCTCAGGACCGGAATGGTCAAAGGCTCAGAGATCGCCGCCATAGGAATAACCAATCAAAGAGAGACAACAATAATTTGGGACAGAAAAACTTCGAAACCCGTTTTCAACGCGATCGTCTGGCAGGATAGAAGGACCGCTGATATTTGCGATGCCCTCAAGAAAAAAAGGCTGACCCCTTACGTCCAGAAAGCGACAGGGCTCAAGATCGATGCGTATTTCAGCGGGACGAAAGTTAAGTGGCTGCTCGACAATATCAAAGGTTTAAGAACGAAAGCTTCGAAGCTTGCTTTCGGAACTGTTGATACCTGGA
>CAZSXD010000011.1:3210-14465 GCA_964611075.1 uncultured bacterium | reverse complement strand
AAGAATTCCGGCATCATTCGGTCATCGCTCCGGTCGCCGCCGGCCAGATAGCCGGCTTCGGAAAGAACAGCTATATCCTGGGACTCAAAGCCGCCATAGCGCTTATATAAATAATGTTAAAGCTCATCACAAGCCAGCAGAACGTCAGGTATCGTTCCGGCTTCACCGGAAGCGTCGGGATACTTGTCATCGACGGCCCGAAAAAGACCCTCATTGTCGACGGCCGGTACACGTCGCAGGCACGGGCGGAGGTCATCAAGGGGATCAAGGTTATCCAGGCTCCGCTCAATAAAAGCCTTGTTGACACTGCAATAGGACTTCTTAAAGGAAAAAAACACCTCAAAATAGGCTTCGAAGACGACAAGGTGGACGTTGCGTCCTTCAATGAACTTAAGTCAAAGCTCCCGGGCGCGCAATTTGTTTCGATAAGCAAAGAGATGAGGGATGCGAGAGCCATCAAGAACAGGGATGAGCTTGCCCTTATCAGGAAAGCGGCTTTGATCGCCGACGTCACCTTTGACTGCGTGGTCAGGATGATCAGGCCGGGCATTTCCGAAAAGGACATCGCCGCGGAGATAGATTACCTTATCCGCATCATGGGAGCCGACCTTTTCGCTTTTGAGACGCTTGTTTCTTCGGGTGCCAACTCCGCTTTCCCCCACGGCAAGCCGAAGGCGAAGGTGCTTAAGCCAGGCGACATCGTTGTTATGGACTTCGGCGCAAGGTATCGCGGTTACAACGGCGACATGACCAGAATGGTGTCGCTCGGGGTCCCGTCCTCAAGGCAAAGAAGGATCTACAATGCAGTGCTCAAGGCCCAGCTTGCGGCGATAGCAAAAGTGAAAGCCGGCATTCACGCGAACCTTGTCGACAAGGTCGCAAGGGAAGTCCTCAAGAGAGAAAAGCTCGACGGATATTTCACTCACTCGACCGGCCACGGCATAGGGCTGGCCGTGCACGAAGGACCGCGCATCTCAAGTTCAAGCGCCGACATCCTGAAAGAGGGCATGGTCCTGACCGTCGAGCCCGGGGTTTACATTCGGGGCTTCGGCGGCTTCAGGATCGAGGACATGGTGCTCGTGACAAAGAAAGGCTGCGAAGTCCTGACGAAGTCCCCGAAAGACCTGATCGTGATATGAAGGTCACGGCCATAATCCCCGCCGCAGGAGAAGGCAAGCGTCTCAATGCGAAGAAACAATTCATCGAGCTTCTTGGGAAACCCCTGTTGTTAACGACCGCCTCTGTTTTTGAGGAATGCCAGGCGGTCGATGAGATCATCGTTGTGGTCGGAGAAAAGGATATTGAGCTCGCAAAAGATATTTTGAAAAGTTTAAAAAAGGTAAAAAGCGTTATTGCAGGTGGGGTGAAGCGGCAGGATTCGGTGTATAACGGCTTGAAGGAGGTCGTCCGCGAAACAGAAGATGATCTCGTTCTCATCCACGATGCGGCCAGGCCCCTTATCACAAGGGAGATCGTGGCAAGCGCCATCGACGAAGCAAAGGTTTCCGGGGCCGCAGTAGTGGGCGTGCCTGCAAAGGATACGGTCAAGACGGTGGATGAAGCGCGCAATGTCATTGAAACACTTGAAAGGGAGAAGATATGGCTCGTTCAGACACCCCAGGTCTTCCGTTACGACCTCATCAAAGAGGCGCATGAGCGGGCTTCACGGGTCAAATACACCGCCACGGACGATTCAAAGCTCGTTGAGAGGCTCGGGATTTCTGTTAAAATGGTCATGGGATCGTACGAGAACTTCAAGATCACGACAAAAGAGGACATTGTGACGGCGGAAGCGGTCCTGAAAGAAAGGGGCGAATAAATATGTCCGCTATTCTGGGCTTGACGACAGGATTCATCGCGGGCGCTTTAAGCGGCCTGTTCGGCATCGGAGGGGCAACTATAATCATTCCGGCGCTGATATTCTTCTTCGGCTACAACCAGCATCAGGCGCAGGGAACGGCCCTTGCGGCGCTGCTTCCCCCCGTCGGCCTTCTTGCGGTGATAAGATATTATTACGGCGGGAACGTGATGATAGATGTCGCGATCTATGCCGCGATAGGGTTTTTTGTGGGCGGCCTGGTCGGCGCGGTCATTGCCCATCCCATTCCTGACCTGATCCTTAGGAGGATGTTCGCGGCATATCTGATAATCATCGGCGTCAAATTGTTGTTATGATCTACCCGTCAAAAAAAGAATTTATTGAGCTTTCAAAAAAGGGCAACCTCATCCCCGTTTACAAGGAGATGATCGCCGGCACGGAAACCCCGGTATCCGCGTTCGAAAAGATCGAAGGTGAATACTCTTACCTTCTTGAAAGCGTAGAGGGCGGCGTCAAGGTCGGAAGATATTCGTTCCTGGGCAGCGATCCCGTTCTTATCATTAAGAGCAAGGGATCGAAGATCGAGATCACTTCAAAAGGGAAGACGACAAGGACCGAAGGCGATCCGATCGAGGCCCTGAAAAGCGTCCTTGAACGCTACAGGCCGGTGAAGATCAAAGGGCTTCCCGTATTTCACGGCGGACTTGTCGGGTATCTGAGCTATGACATCGTGCGTTTCCTGGAAAAACTGCCGGACAAGAACCCGGACGACCTGAACGTGCCGGACATGCAGTTCCTCCTCACCGACACGATACTCGCCTTCGACCATGTGGATCGCAAGATAATGATAATTTCGAACGTCCTTGTGGAGGGGAACGCGGCGAAGGCTTATGACGAAGGCGTGGCGAAAATGAAGGCGATCGAATCAAAGCTCCTTAAGCCCCTCAAAAAGAGGTCCGAAGTGGAGGCCGGCAAAGGCAAACCCGTCAAAGTAGGGTCCAATTTCACAAGGGAAGCTTTCGAGAGAGCTATTTCAAAAGCGATCGATTACGTCAAGGCTGGCGACGTCATCCAGGTCGTCCCTTCGCAGAGGTTCAGCGCGACCGTTACGGGCGAGCCGTTCAATATTTACAGGGTCCTTCGCAAGCTCAACCCGTCGCCTTACATGTACTACCTGAAATTCGGCGACGTTAAGCTCATCGGCACCTCGCCGGAAACGATGGTCAAGCTTGAGGGCAGGAAAGCGACGATAAGGCCGATAGCGGGCACGAGAAGAAGGGGCGCCACCAAAGAAGAGGACCTGAAGCTGGAGAGGGAGCTTCTGGCTGATGAGAAGGAGCGCGCGGAGCACATCATGCTGGTCGACCTGGGAAGGAACGACCTCGGGAGGGTCTGCGACGCGGGGAGTGTAAAGATCAATAACCTCATGGCCGTTGAAAGATATTCCCACGTGATGCACATTGTTTCCGAGGTATCCGGCAGGCTGAAAGCGGGGGCGGACGCCTTTGACCTCATAAGAGCCTCTTTCCCGGCCGGCACCGTTACCGGGGCTCCCAAGATACGCGCAATGGAGATCATAGATGAGATAGAGAACACAAGGCGGGGCCCTTATGCCGGGGCCGTGGGATATTTCGATTTTTACGGCAATCTCGACACGGCCATCATAATAAGGACGCTGCTCCTCAAGGGAACGAAAGCTTTTGTCCAGGCAGGCGCGGGCATCGTGGCCGACTCCGTCCCGTCAAAGGAATACGAGGAATCGGTCAACAAGGCGAAGGCGCTTATCAAGGCCATCGAACTTTCGCAAGGGTAAGGCCATGATAAATTTCAGGATGCTCAAACATTCGGACATGCTCCTGTGGGCGGCCGCCGGGCTTCTTATCCTCATCGGGATGCTGATGATATTCAGCTGCACATTTTCCCAGTTGAACCGCGAGAGCGGGGATGCTTTATTCTATGTTAAAAGGCAGGCGTTCGCTTTTGCCATCGGCTTGATGGGCCTTTGCGTTTTCGCCTATCTTGACTACAACCACCTCAAGGGCGGCGCCATCCCGCTCTATTTGATATCCCTTGTCATCCTGTTCTTCGTCCTGTTCAGGGGTTTCACCGTTTTCGGGGCGCAAAGGTGGATGGCGCTGGGGCCCGTTTCGTTCCAGCCGTCGGAAGTCTCGAAGCTCGTGCTCGTCATGATGCTCGCGGCCTATTTAAGCGACAGGAGGGGCGAGATAAAGGGCGTTCTCGACCTTGCGCTCCCGCTGGTCATACTGGGGGTCCCTTTTGCGCTGATATTCAAGCAGCCGGACCTCGGGACATCGATCATACTCTTCGCGATATTCACGGGAATGCTGGTCTGGGCCGAAGCATCCGGCGTGCTCCTCATTCTCCTTTTAACGCCGCTCATAAGCGTTATTTTTAAGGCGAACCTTTATGTGTGGTTTATTTACCTTTCCGTTCTCTTCATGTACATGAGGAGCACAAAGGTGAGGCTGATAGACCTCCTTGCCGTGATGATCGGCAACATCGGCATCGGTTATGCGGTCCCGAAGGCCTGGAGCATGCTCAAGGAATACCAGAAAGCCAGGCTTCTTGCTTTCATGAACCCGCAGAACGATCCTCTGGGAATAGGGTACCACAGCCTTCAGGCGAAGATCGCGATAGGGAGCGGCGGGTTCTTCGGCAAGGGCTTCATGCACGGCACTCAGACACAGCTTGCCTTCATCCCCCAGCAGTTCACGGATTTCATCTTTTCGGCCATCGGGGAGGAGCTGGGCTTCCTCGGCGCGCTGCTTGTGCTGGTGCTCTTATGCATCATCCTGTACAGGGCCGTGATGCTTGCGATGGAGTCGCGGGATTTCTTCGGCAGCATGCTCGCGTCCGGCATAGGTGTCCTCATAGGCTTCCAGATGCTCGTCAATGTTGGCATGACGCTCGGCATACTGCCGGTGGTGGGGGTGCCTCTCCCGTTCCTCAGCTACGGCGGGACGGCGCTTGTGACCAACATGTGCGCCCTGGGGATACTTCAGAGCATCGCGATGAGAAGGCACAAGCTCCTGTTCTAGGAAGGCAGGGTCACTTTAATAATGCTGCTACAAGCATTCCTGCCAACAGGACGACAATAAGAATCTTAACGGCCTCGCTTGATTTTTTGGATCCGAGGTTATCGGTCGCCAGTTTCTCCAATATTTTAGTATAGGCTTCGATCGCCTCACGTGAAGCTTTGTCTGTTTGAACCGCTTTCATTTCTTCAATAATGGCTTTCGCTTCATTCTCGTAGTCATCCCACTTCTCTCTTTCCGTTTCCGTCGAAAATCTTTCTTGCGCGGTTACTGTCCTTAAATCTTTGGATGTGACGGCTCTCCTGTCAATACCTGCGGTTATCTCATATTCGACTGCTTCATTGGTTTTCAAATCCTTTTTGCTTACGACCATTGTTTCAGGCGCATTAAATTCATAATTCCGCCCTAACGTTTTCGCGCTATATGCATATGAATTTGTAGTCGCTGTAATTTCCATTATAATAATTCCTCCTCGTGATTTATATCCTTTACTTTATCGTATGGAGTTTCAAAGAATTTCACTTTTGATGAAAATAGTTACAGGGGAAAGATCAGTACTCTCTTTTGCCTTTTTTCACCTTGAACTCCGTCTCCACCTGGCCGATCGCCTCGAAGATGTCCTTGTCCACCGAAACGACCACCTTGTCCGCCTTCACCCAGTCGCTGCCTCTTTTCATGAAGACGTTCCCGGTTAGTACAATGTTCTGATCGTCCTCCGCATAGGTCGCCTTGTCCGATCTTGCTTCCTTGCTGCTCTGCGTCACATGCACATTGCCGTAAGCCTGCGCGTCGCCGGAATCCGTGGAGATCACCAATCTGTTGCAGGACACGAGTGTTCTTGTTTCCAGGGATTTCCTTGCTTCGTCGCTCTTATACCTTTCCACGCTTTCTTTTTTCATCACGTTCTTCAGCTTTTCAATGACCACCTCGACGCTGTCCTGGAGCGTTATGCTCCTCCCGTCATCATCGTATTCCGCGCGAAGGGAGGTCGCTTTCTTGTTCTTCTGCTCCACCTCGATGCTTCCGTACATGAACGCCCTGTCCTCGTCAAAGAGCGCTTCCGCTGTGGCGCATGAGATGCGGGAGCCCTCTTTTTTGAAGTAACTTCTACGGGGGAAAAATGCCGTGTTCATGTCCAAGTCAAGGCTTACGCTTTCGGTGGTGACCGTAAGCTTGTCCTTCGTCAGCTTTACTGCGCCCTCGACCACCGCCTTTTTCCTGTCGGGATTGAAGCTGATCCTGTCCGCAGTGAGCGTCACCAGTTTTGCCTCGGTGGTGTGCCTGTTCGAGACGGCGTTGAAGTCGATAACGGCCTTCAGGTACTTTACGCTGTCCCTGTCGACGGACCTGAAAGTCTCGATGTTCTTGTCCTTCCTTATCGTCATCCTTCTGGCTTTCAGGTCCCTTATCATTTTCCTGCCGTCCCTGTATATCACCGCTTTGGTCACATGTTCGAAGGTGGTGGAAGACCTGTCCCTTCCCGTCCAGGCCTCCTTCGCATAGATCTCCCACGCCTCATGGCTGCCGTACTCCCCGCTCATATGCACGTTCTCGAACACGGCGATCTTCTCGGGAATGAAAGTGTTCAGGAGGTTGATCTTTTCGCTCTCCACCACGACATAAATGACGAATCCGAGGATGATCAGGAATATCGCCGGATAAAAAAAGCGTTTGCGCACGGGAAGATTATATCAGAATTGACACTCAAATATGCCGATGATATACTTCGATTTCTTGCCCCGCCAACGGCGGGGTGAATTCCAAAATATTTAGAAAGGGAAGTGAATTTGAATGGCGGTCAAGGTGGGGATAAACGGTTTCGGCAGGATCGGAAGACAGGTATTGAGCGCGATGGCGGACAAAGGGGTGCTGGGCAAGGAGATCGAGGTTGTGGCTGTCGTTGACGTCAGCACAGACGCAAAATACTTCGCTTATCAGATGAAATATGATTCGGTCCACGGAAAGTTCAAGGGAACGTTGTCCACGGAAAAAAGCTCCGCGTCGGCGGAGGGCGACGACATCCTTGTCGTGAACGGCAATAAGATCAAGTGCGTGATGGCCACAAAGGATCCATCGCAGCTCCCCTGGAAGGACCTTGGCGTCGAAATAGTCGTTGAATCCACCGGTCTTTTTACTGATTCGGAAAAAGCAAAAGGGCATATCGCCGCAGGAGCAAAAAGGGTCCTGATCTCCGCTCCCGGCAAAGGCGACGTTAAATTCCTGTTGATGGGCGTCAATGAGAACGAATATGACCCGGCAAAACATAACATAATCTGCAACGCGTCTTGCACCACCAACTGCCTCGGACCGCTCGTCCATGTCCTGTTAAAAGAGGGTATCGGGATCGAGACGGGCTTGATGACCACAATACATTCATATACGGCCACACAGAAAACCGTTGACGGCCCATCGAAGAAGGATTGGCGCGGCGGCAGAGCGGCGGCAATCAACATAATCCCGTCAACCACCGGCGCGGCCAAAGCGGTCGGCGAAGTGCTTCCGGCAGTGAAGGGCAAGATCACAGGGATGTCTTTCCGCATTCCGACGGCCGATGTTTCGGTGGTGGACTTCACGTTCCGCTCGGCCAGGGATACTTCAATAGAAGAGATCGATTCCATCATAAAGAAAGCGTCCCAGACCTATATGAAAGGGATCCTGGGTGTAGCCGATGAAGAAGTGGTATCCACGGATTTCATACACGATGACAGGTCTTCTGTTTACGACTCTCTCGCCACGCTCCAGAACAACCTCAAGGGCGAAAAAAGGTTCTTCAAAATCGTCTCATGGTACGATAACGAGTGGGGATATTCCTGCAGGATAGTTGACCTCCTGATCATGATGGTCCGCAAGAAGTAAGAGGTGCGAAGATGGCAAAGAAATCCATCGCCGACCTGAGCGAAAGAGATCTAAAAGGGAAAAGGGTCCTGGTCCGCGTTGATTTCAACGTCCCGATGGACAAGGAAAAAAAGATCACCGACGATACAAGGATAAAAGAATCTCTTCCTTCGATCAAATATCTCTGCGAAAAAGGTGCCAAGGTGATACTTGTTTCGCATCTCGGCAGGCCGGACGGAGTGACGGAAGCGCTTAGACTCGATCCCATCGCCAAAAGGCTCGAAGAGCTTCTCAAGAAAAAAGTCCTCAAGCTTGACGATTCGATCGGCGAGGAAGTGGAGCAGGCGATCGCAAAAATGAAGGACGGCGACGTCATTCTGCTAGAGAACATCAGGTTCTACAAGGAGGAAGAGGAGAACAACGAGGATTTTGCGAGGAAGCTCGCAGGGCTTGCGGATATATATGTAAATGACGCGTTCGGCACCGCGCACAGGGCGCATGCCTCCACGGCGGGAGTCGCGGCCTTCCTTCCGGCATACAGCGGCTTTCTTATCCAGAAAGAGCTTGATGTCATGGGGAAAGCGCTTGCGAACCCGAAGAGGCCTTTTGTCGCCATAATCGGCGGCGCAAAGATATCAACAAAGATCGGTGTGCTTAAGAACCTCCTGAAAAAAGTCGACACTCTGATTATCGGCGGAGGGATGCTTTACACGTTCCTGAAAGCAAAGGGTCTTGAGATCGGCAAATCTCTGGTGGAAGACAAGGCCCTGGATACGGCAAAAGATTTCCTCCTTCAGGCTGAGGCCGGCAAAGCCAAGGTGATCTTTGCAGTTGATGTGGTCGTGGCGAGCGAAATGTCGGAAAAAGCGGTGACAAAGATCGTGAAGGTGGAGAACATTCCCGCCGACATGATGGGCGTTGACACCGGGCCGGAATCTCTTAAGGTCTTCAAAGAGGAGATCAAGAAGGCTGGGACGATCGTCTGGAACGGGCCCGTCGGGGTATTCGAGATACCAAAGTTCGCGAAGGGAACGAATGAAGTCGCCAAAGCTCTTGCCGAGTCGAAGGCCGTGACCATCATAGGCGGCGGAGATTCGGCCTCTGCGGTTGAAAAAGCCGGCTGCGCCGACAAGATGACGCATATCTCCACCGGCGGCGGCGCAAGCCTTGAATTTTTAGAGGGTAAAGAACTTCCTGGTATCGCGGTACTTCAGGATAAATAAGGGGCCGTAGTTCAGCTGGGAGAACGCCTCGTTCGCAACGAGGAGGTCAGCGGTTCGATCCCGCTCGGCTCCATTTTTCTTATTTTAAACGATAATTCACCTCTCTTTTTCATCATTTAAAGCGAAATTCCAGGCTATTTTTGACGATATATATAATAGAGGGGATATAATTGCCCGATTCAATATTACGCACTAAATTAAGAGGTCGCGGTAAAGAAGGCCCGAGGGTCTTCCCTGCGTCGGACTCCAGATCTGCCTCGGAATTTGTCACGGTCAGAGAGGACAAAACCGCGTCTGCCAAAACATATAAATCGTACGATGCAAGGGCTCCTCAGCATTTGGAAGTTAACATTGTACCCGGCAAGACCACGGCAAAAGACCTGGAACGAATGCTGAAAAGGCTCAATATCAAGGATATTCGCACGGATGTTCTAAAGCGCATAGCCGGGAAGAACGGATGTTTTGATAAGGGAGAGTTCAATGGGCTTGATGATGAGATTGAGAACTACGCAGCTGCTTCCAAGGCGGCAGACCCTCAATATAGTCCGGCTTTGCAAGCCATGCGTGCCGGCGGAATAGAAACGAACAGCGATATCATCTTTTATCTCACCCCACAAAAAGCTTCAAATGCGGCATTTATCAACGGACTGATAACTCTTCGAAGGGCAGGCATACGTATCTCAGGTGACATTATTAGAGCACTGAATGTGGCACGTACCGCGGACCCTGTAATCTTAAGCAAATTGATCGAGATGCACAGGTGCGGAATAATGGTCAACGGGGACATTATAGATTGTATCCCCTCGGACACACTTCTTGCTCAAAAGTTCATGAATGTGTGGATACGTCTGCATAAAGACGGGGTATTGATCGATAAGCGTCTTCTTGAAGGGTTCAAAGATGAAAAGCCCATCAAAGCTGTTAATGAGAGATACATCGCTACCTTACTCGAATTGCATAGTGCCGGAATAGATATCAGCGGTCATTTTATCTCTTGTTTCACGATGAATAAAGCGATGGATCGGGCATATGTTGAGGCTCTTCTGGAATATCACAGAAAAGGAGTTAATGTCACTACTGGCTTTGTATCCTGCTTCTCTATTGAACAAGCTTTGTCCCCGGATTACAAGTCCTGCTTATTGGAGCTGCATAATGCCGGCATAGACCTAAGAGCAGAATCCCTGGCATGGCTGGGGAGTGATATAGCCGGCGACCCTGTTTATATAAGGGCGTTGATCCTGCTGGACAAGCACGGCATCAATGTCGAAGACGGCCTTGTAGGAACATTGACGAGGGAAAAAGCCTCTGATCCTCATTTTATGGCGGCACTTATCAGGCTTCGTAACGCTGGTATCGTTGTTGATAAACATCATGTGGAGGACCTCACTCCAGCTAACGCCGCAGACAAAGTTGTTATAGACAGACTAATCTCGTTCCACAAAGCCGGGATAGAGGTAGAAAGCAGCATTCTCACATATATAACCGGTGAAATAGTCCGAGATCAGGCTACTATTGATATCATAATGAAGATGCATAAAGCAGGCATTGAAATACAGGGTAATATGTTGGGCCATATGACCCCTGATAAAGTGAAAAATGCCCGCTATGTAAAGACCATTTTCATGCTGCATAGAGCCGGGTTGCCAATTGACGGCGAATTTGTGAATCAGTTCACTATCGAAAAATCCCGTGGCCATAATTATATTGACGCATTAATGAGGTTGTCCAGGGCAGGCGTCAGGGTAACCGGGTATTTTGTCCAAAATCTTTCGATCGAAAAAGCTTCCGATCGCAATTACATGGGCAGCCTCATGGAGATGCGCAAAGCCAAGCTGGAGATCATGGGGGAAACTCTTGTTCAGCTTAAGCCTGAAAAAGCGAATGATCCTGAGTACATGAAATGGCTCCTGAGGTCCAAAGGGCTTTTCAGGAAGGCCGATCACTTATACGTTCACATGAAAACAGGATATGATATTCATCATATCTCGAACAAAGATCTTCTGACTTTGTATTTCAGGTATCAAACGGACAGGATCATGGGGCCTATTATTGACAAGCTCCTGCGGGATCGTTTTCTTCCGTTAGTTGCGAGAATGAACTATCTGCATAATAGGCCGGATGCGGAAAGAATAGCAAAGATCAAAGACCTTTCGCCTGAAGAACTGGGAGTGCTCATGATCCATGCCCGCGAAGAGGTCTATACTTCAACATTTAATCTTATCTTCCGCAAGCTTATGGAAGGGATGAAGGCGAATAAAATAAATGCCCAGGACCTGATCGAACATATAGATCCTTATCATAAGAACTACAGGGCGCTGCTCA
>CAZSXD010000011.1:0-3200 GCA_964611075.1 uncultured bacterium | reverse complement strand
TCACCACCTGCGCTAATTACGGGCGCCTGAAGGAGTTCCTGGATACCATAAGCGATCGATACGTGAAAAATGAACTATTGAAGGTGTTCATTCTCGGACTTGGTGCTTCAAAAGAGGAACTTAAGGACAGCGTGAGCATTGCCGAGCTTATGGTTTATGAGAAGGACACGGAAATATCACTTTTATTGAGTGGATATTTATTGAAAGCCTACGAAACAGCCTCCGATCCGGACACGAAAAAGCTTTATGCGATCATTGCATCAGAATATTATGCCGAGAGACATTTCGAGCCTTTCAAGCGTTTTGCCGCTATGTATCCGATGAACCCAATAACAGAGATCTATGTGAAAGACCTGCTGAACAACAACAAAGAGATAGTTGAACAGCAGTATTTTTATGATGATGATGATGGCGAAATGAATTATGGACAGCTCATGAGCGGAGCCGGCGATTATAAGGTGGAAGACAGGGGCACGTACGTGAAACTTTCCAGGACGAATGCCGCCGGGATCAAATTGAGCATATACGCGAACAAACCCGATAAAAGTGAAGGGATAGATGATATCCATAATGAATTCGCGGAGCGCCATTTGCGCTCGATAATCGTTGTCCACAGGGGCCATAGTTTTCACGCTCAGGAAACGATCGATCAGATACCTGATATAGCAAGGATCGTGATGCTGGGTTCGTGCGGCGGGTTCGGCATGATCCTGCAAGTCAAGGAAAAAGCACCCAAAGCCAGCATAGTAAGCACTAAGGGAACAGGGACTATCACAGTTAACGCTCCTTTGCTGGCGAACATCCATAACGCTCTCCTTGATTCGAGTATTCTTGTTTGGAGGGATGTTTGGCAAAAAACCGAAAAGTCCATAATGAACCTGGATGACTTTGCGTATTATGTCAGGCCGGATAAGAATATCGGGTCAAACATCATAGGCACATATAATGCTTCAAAATAAAACTGCTCGGCTCCATTTCCCTCAATAGATTTCTTCATTATTCCTGCAATTTCAGCCCGATATCCACGATAAATCATTGAGGTAATTTTAATGGCTGAAATAGATCCCCTTAATTCCGGCTTTGTGATAATAAAAAAGGGCCAAAAGGCTGAGGCCAAGATATTGCCTGAAACGGAAGACAAGCCTGAACAAATTGAAATCACCCTTACTCCAGGGAAGACTGCTGCCAAAGAACTTATTCAAATGCTCAATCGGTTGAACATTACATGTTTGCCATCAAAACACATGTCCGAAATCGGGGCTACTTCCGGAGATAACGGAATATTTGACAATACAGAATTAATTAGCCTAGACGCCAAGTTGGAATCAATAAAAACAACCTCCGCCATAAACGAATTAGTAAAGGCGAAGTTGGGTTTCGAATTTGAATGGAAAAGCTCACCTGAAAAATTATTGAATCCACGATATGTGAAATCAGTAAGGAAAATGGCGGCTGCTGGTATTAGTATTCACCCGTCAATGCTTCTCAAGCTTTCATTTGAAAAGGGTATTGATGTTGATTATGTCAACTCATTGATCAAGCTGAAGAAATCGGGGGTTGAAGTTGATTCTGAGGTTATCGATGGTATTTTGTTGACAGATGGTAAAAACCAGAATTTTATTACTTTATGGGGCATATTGGCTGGAGATTGCACAGTAGTTGAACAGGGCGGAGGTGAACATGTTTTGGTGCCTTGTGTTTTGGAGGGATATAACGAGGTAGCACCGGAAAAACGAGACGATTCAATATTAATACATGCATTGGATGATCTGGAAAAGTCGGGCATTTACTTTGATGTTGAGATGATAAATGCGTTTTCCCCAGAACAATATACGAACCAAAATTACATAAAAGCATTAAAAGAATTGCATAATACGGGCATTGGAATTGACGAAGGCATGATTGGCAACCTCACTCCCGAAAAGGGTGGCAATCTGGAATATATAAAAATATTAAAAGAATTACGTAGTGCGGGCATTAAGGTTGACAGTAACCTTGTCAGATGGCTCACCCTTGAGAAAACCGAGAGTTCAGATTACATGAAGGCATTTATAGAATTGCATAAGGTAGGCATTAAAGTTAGTGAGATTATTACATCCCTCACCCTTGAAAAAGGCAGCAATTCGGATTATATTAAGGCATTAATAAAACTACATGAAGCAGGCATCGATTTACAGAGTCATAGATATTTCCAGTTTATTGATACCCTTACTCTTAAAAAAGCCAAAGATTCTAATTACATAAAGGCATTAATAGAATTGCATGAAGCCAACATTTGGGATGATGATTGGCTTGTTGAACACCTCACTATTGAAAAAGCTAAGAATCCAGTTTATCTTCAAATTCTTAAAAATTATAAAGATTGCAAGGGCGATTTTTCTTGTGCTGATTTTGCATATATTAGGAAAATAACCGGGGTAAATCTTTTTGATAACATTAATATTTCGGGTCTGATTAATTTGTATGACAAATATTATCGGGACGATGTTTCAGAGCAGATACTTTTTTTGTTTTTAAAACAAAGGCTTCTCGTTTTGGTGCAAAGCATGAATGAACTGCATAGTTCGCCAGATGCTGAAAGGCTAAGGGAGATACAAGGACTTTCTGCTGAACAATTGGGCATGTTGACAATATGCGGACGTGAAGAAGTATATACTTCCACATTCAATCTTATATTTGGTCAATTAATTGAAGAAATGAAGGAGAATAACCTGGACGCATATGCGCTTATAAATAATATCGATCCTTTTTTCAGGAATTATCGCGCCTTATTGACAACTTGCGCTGCGTATGGACGGCTTAAAGAGTTCCTCGACACGATAAAAGATACGATAAAGAAGGAGGAGTTGCTTCATAAATTCGTAACGGAGGTGGATTTGTCAAAAGATAAGCTGCAAGACAGCGTAAGCATAGCAGAATTAATGATATATGAAAAAGACGCAGCCATTTTAGGGGCATTAGAAAAATATCTACTAGAGGCATATAAAACCTCGGCCAATCCCCAGGATAAAATACTTTATTCAATAATTGGCGCGGCGTATTATGCCGAAAGGCATATCGGAGCCTTTAAAGAATTCTATGATATATTCCCGCTTCCATCGGTTACTTCGATTAAACAGACAGAATTGCTCAGTGTAAAAATGGAGGTCGTGGAGCAGCAATATTTCTATAATGATGAAGACGGCAAGATGAATTTCGAC
>CAZSXD010000010.1:0-14691 GCA_964611075.1 uncultured bacterium | reverse complement strand
GATAGAGGTCCTTTTCCCGGGATACCAGATAGGGTTCGGCACGGGGGACGGCATGTCCAACAAGCCTTCCATCTGGATCTGGCAGAAGAAAAAGGCGTCGGCGGAAGGCCAGATCTTCGTGAAGAAAACGACCGATCCGGTCGGATATATACTGGAAGCGAAGGTCCCCTGGAAGGATATCGGCTTCCTGAACCCTCTTGAAAAAAGGGCCGTTCCGTTCACCATCGCCGTGGACGACGCGGACCAGACCTGGCAGAGGGAAAAGCAGTTCGTATGGAGCGGCGACTATATGTTCTACAAGGACCCCGACGTGTGGGGCGAGCTCAGGTTCGAGGAGTGAGAAAATAGCTAGACACGGATACCAAACGGATCAACGGATAAATTCTGCCCCATCCGTTTATAGAAGTCTTCTCCCCCTCTTCAAAAAGCCCCCTCCGGCACGCTTATTAATTTAGGGCTTAAGTGAAATTTTTTCGAGATCCCGCCGATAATATTGCGGTATGATCAAAGAGATCTAAAAGTAATATATATGGAGGGATGATAACTATGCCGATTTTTTTTGGTGGTGTGGTAGCTCTAGGGTTAATGATTCTTTCTGGCTGTGGAAAAAAGAATAATCCGGCGGCTCCGTCCGGTGGCCCTGCGCCGAAAAAGGCAACAAGTAAGGTCGCATTCATCTCTGATCGCGACGGCACCACCGATGAAATATATACCACGAATTCGGACGGCACGGGCCAGAAAAGACTTACCAATAATACTGCTGAAGATTACGGCCCTTCGATCACCCAGGACGGCTCAACAATAGTTTTTGAATCTAACCGCGGCATTGGGAACTTCCAAATATATTCCATAAAATCGGACGGAACCGACCTGAAAAGGCTCACCAATGATCCCGTTTCCGTTTGGGCCTGGCATCCTTCGATCTCGCCGGACGGTTCAAAAATAGTATACTCGTCAAACCTGGGAGGGTACCTTGAAATACATATCATGAATTCGGATGGCACAGGCCAGACAAGACTTACAAATGATCTTGCAAATGCTCTCAACCCTGCATTCTCGCCGGACGGCAAAGAAGTAGCTTATGAATCTATGATCGGCGTAAACGCTGACATATATTCCATGAATTCGGACGGAACCGGCCGCACAAGGCTTACCAATGATCCCGCGAATGATTCCCACCCTTCTTACTCGCCGGATGGTAAAAAGATCGTTTTCTCGTCAAATCGCAGCGGGAACTACGACATATATTCCATGAATTCGGATGGAACGGGCCTCAAAAGGCTTACCTGTAATTCTGGGGACGATACCAGCCCCACATTCTTGCCTGACGGCAGGATCACTTTTGTGTCGGATCGCGACGGGAACGCTGAAATATATATTATGGATCCGAACGGGTGGAACCAGACCAATATCTCCAATAATCCCGCGGAGGATCGCATCCGCCCCAGGCTGATCCGAGGATAGAGCCCAACTTCTACTGAACGGCCCGTTTGACAGGCGGCGATTTATATGATAAGATGACTCATTATTTCTTATACAGGAGGCATTTTATTATGAAAAAATATCTTATGTTTTCCCTGTTAGGATTTTGTTTTCTTGCTATTTCATCCTCCATCTACGGTTTCGGCGGCCCCGCTCCTTCAGGCGGTGCCGGAACGAATTCAAATCTATACATGATCGACGACTTCGAGGACGGTGATTTCGCATCAAACCCGGAATGGTGGAAGTTCGACAACGTTAACCCGAGGGTCGTGACCAACAGCGACCTCCAGGTGGGCGACCCGGCCTCGCTCAGGGACATAAAGAACTATTCCTGCAACATAACCGGGACCTGCACGGACTGGTACTGCGGCGGAATGGGCACTTACATGGCGCGCAAGGGTGTGGACCTTTCCAGGTACAACGCCTTCCAGATGGATGTTTACGGGAACGGCCCCGGCTCCGGCACCATAAAGATAGAGCTTAACGACGACGACAACGGCAACTGGCAGATCGAACAGGACCCGAAGAAAGCGTACGCGAACATCTACGATGACAAGTTCGTGTACAATATTACCGTCGATTGGAGAGGATGGAAGCGGGTCGCGATACCGGTGGCTGATTTTGCCGACGAGAACCCCGGTGTCGGCGACGACATCTGGAACCCGAACCAGGAAGGCGGGTCCGGCGGCCTCGTGCAGGCTCAGCTCATCTTCATAGGCCCGAAAAGAGCGGGCAATGTAAGATATAACATAGACGACGTTTCGCTCACGATCAAGTAAATACTCTATAAATGCTGCTTAGATCGATTATACTGGTCCTCTTGCTCCTCAGCGGCTTGAACATGCCTGCTTTCTCTGAGTTCATCTATAACAGGATGACCATTGATTCGACCGGATCCGACACGGTATGGTCGGGCCTGAACCAGAACGGCACTGCCCTGTCAATATCGGAGGTCAAGCCGGGCGAATGGAATGAGAACGAGAATGTCTCTACCGCCTGGGGTTCCTATTCCAACAGGGCCAAGATACGCGGCCAGGACGGGCGTTCCTACACCCTTTCCATAAAGGTGGCGGGCGACCTCATGGACATGTCCACCGGCAGGACGATGCCTGCATCCAGCCTGAGATACATATTCACTTACGCGGGGGGGGCGTTCACGGGAGGCAAAGAATCGGATGCGTCCGGAACAAGGCTCAATTACAGGAATTACGTTAATTTCTCGGCATCCCCTCAAAACGTGTACATAAGTTCGGTGGCCGACGCCGCAGGAAACGACCAGGAAACGTCCGAAAGGGAGTTCCAGTTCAAATACGGGGTGATAGTGCCGAAGAAACAGCCTCCGGGCACATACACGACCACGATCACGTATGCCGTGAATGACGGCACTGACAGTGGCAGCCGAACGGCGGACATTTCGGTCACCGTCGGCGATCTTTACGCGTTGTCCGTGGACAGGGGCACTGTGGACTTTGAAAAAATGACCCCCGGCCAGACCAAGGACAATGTCCCGGTCGAAGGCGTCATCTTGCTCAGCCAGACCAACCAGGGCAATCCATGGTTCCTGAAGATCTCAAGCGACTCCCCGTTGAGCAGCGGCCCCGATATCATACCGGGCTCCAATTTCATATGGTACGGCTGGACCGACGGCAAAGGGATATGGCACGGCAACGGCACCGACCAGATCAACCTTGTCCCCATGCTCATGTACTCGAGTGGAGCGACCGAAACATATGCCGGCGTGGACGGCGTAAAGAACCACCTCAAGTTCAAGTTGACCGTTCCGAAGGGCCAGCCCGGCGGGAGGTACATGACGAACGTCAAGGTGTCCATGATGGAGGCGGCTCAGGAGACCGGCACGATCACTGTCACCGTCCTTGTGGAGGGCAAATTCGGCCTCATGGTGAACACGGACTCGTTCGATTTCTCCAGGCTCATGCCGGGCCAGGTGGGCGAAATGTCGAGGGGTGAAGGAGTGACCGTCGTCTCATCCTCGACGAACGGAAATCCCTGGTTCCTGAAGGTCTCCGCAAAAGGGCCCCTCGCTTCGGGTGAGAACACCATACCGAACGAGAACTTCGCCTGGACATCCTCAAGCGAGGGGAAGGGCGAATCTTACGGCAGTGCCGACACGAGCTTTGCCGGCGAAAAGAGCACCGCCTACGTGAGCACGGCAGGCGAAGCGAACAGCGGCGAGAATGTGGCGAACAGGTTCAAGTTCAAGCTCAAGGTGCCCGAGGACACGAAGGCCGGCGTCTACACGACCACCGTGATGTTCACAATGACGGAGTGAAATAATGTCAAAAATCACGCGCTTTTATATTATGTCTTTCCTTACTTTTGCCTTTTTACTTCTAACTTCTAACTTTGCTTTCGCTCTTTCCCTCAACATCGATCCTTCCAACATCAAGCTTGTCGTCAAGCCGGGGGAAACGAAGAGCGGGGAGATCATCGTGCAGAACACCGGCAGCTCCCAGCTGCAGATCAAGGCCTATACGGAGGACTGGATATATGCTCCTGACGGGAGCAAGAACTTCATGAAACCGGGATCTTCCGTGAATTCATGCTCCACCTGGATAAAGCTCAACGCGGACAAGTTCGAGCTGGCCCCGAGGGAGGAAAGAAAGGTATCGTTCGATATTGCCGTGCCCAAGAACGCTTCCGGAGGGCATGTTTCCGTCATCTTCTTTGAGAGCCTGATAAGCGTAAAGGAAGGCATCGCGGTATCGGGAAGGATCGGCACGATCATTTATCAGGATACGGAAGGGGACATAAAGAGGTCCGGTGAAATAAAGGGCATTTCCGTGGCGGGTTCAAGGGAAGGAGAGCCCGTTATCATCACAATTTCGCTCCTCAATAAAGGGAACACCTACATTTCTGCCAGGCCGAAAATAACCGTCCTGAAGGACAATAAGGCCGTGGTAGAGCCAAAAATGAACCCCCTTAACGCGCTCCAGGGAGATACCGCCAATGGGTCGGTCAATATCGGACCCCTGAAGGAAGGAAAGTACAAGATAAAAGCCGAGCTTTCATATAACGACAAGTCCCTCACGTCGCAGCATGAGTTCGCCATCTCCAAAAAATAGCCCCAAACCCGAAATTTTCCCCTGTTTTTGACGATATATATATGGAAGGGAGTACCGTGCCGGCATGGCATTCTTGCGTGCAAGACCATGTTCCGCCGGGCCGATTAATATATAGAGGGGGACTATGCGTAAGTTCTGTATATTCATTATTGCAGGGATCATTTTAGCCTCGGCTGCTTTTGCCGGGAGCGATCCCCTGATATTCTCGTACGTCGGAGGCACCGGCGCCGGTAATTCCACGTCCAAATTCAGCGAGAACCGCTGGGATTACAGGTACCAGTACCACGTCCTGATGCTCTCAGGCGACGTCCCCCAGGGAAAGATGTTCTCGCAGATACAGCTTGAGGAACGCGATTACATGACGGGACTGGGATATGCCAGATTGAGTCTCTGGGGAAATAACTATTCGATAGACCTGGGCGACAACACGGTCAATTTCTCGGACCTCACGCTGAGCAGCCTCGGCTACCAGGGCGCCGGGATAAGCATGAGGCCGTCGAAGAACTTCAGCCTGTCAATAGTCGGGGGCAACAGGGGGAGCGGGGTGTGGGGATACGACGTCAGGAGGGACTCGAGGCCGAAAGAGAACTTCAGCGGAGTGCGGCTTGTGTACTCTTCCGATTCCGGATATTCCCTGAATTCGACCTATGTCTCGATGCCGGGCGGACAGGATGTTTTCGCTTACGGCGCCGACTATTCCATCTGGGACTTGACACTCGGCGCGGAGTACGGTTCCGCGGTGGACGGGAAAGCGCTGAGGGGCGAACTGAAGTATTCAAATAACTGGCTGACGCTCGGCACGATCTACAGGGACGTCGACTCCACTTACCTGATACCCATCGATTACATAAATTACAAGGGCATGAAAGGCACGTTCTCCTCATTCAGTTTCACCCCGTTCGGCAATTTCACGGTCAGCGCGCAGAGCAACAGCTATCTGGACAGGCTGAATACTTCCGGCGAAGCATTGGTCATCGATAGCCGGGGCGACATTTCGTACAACCTGACACCTTCCACCAATGTGGGCTACTGCGGATGGAGGAACGACAGGACGGCTTACGACCGGGGCGGCATTTCGGAAGGGGAGATAATGTACATAACCCAGTATTTCCAGCTGTTGACAAAGAACGCCATCTACTACAGGTACCAGCCCACATGGTTCACCAGCGATTCGACATCAGAAGAATCGTATATGGAAAAAAAGGACGTGGCCGGCATCAACATATCCATCTGCGACACGCTGAGGCTGAACTACGAGGTGGAGAACGCGACAAGGTTCCTTAAGAATACCGACATCACGGTCCAGCCTTCCGCTTATACGATCCGCGCCGATCTCTTTGAAACTCAACTGTTCGGCGGTCCCTTCTATCTCGCCAGCTCGGCCAATTACAGGAGGGACCTGCCGGACAAGGACATGACATCGATGGAATCCACATCCTGCTACACCGACATGACGCTCAGGTACAAGCCCGGGCCGGATTTCAGCTGCTACATAACGGGCAAGGTGCTGGACGCAAAAGCGCCTGATGCGGAAAGGGCGACCAGGCAGCAGAACGACTTCGGTTTCGGCGTCACCTATTCCTTCAACACTTATATATACTTGAAGTAAACCATCCGCCGCTATAGAATTGTCCTATGTTCCTTATTGTTGGGCTTGGCAACCCCGGCCGCGAATACGAGAATACCCGTCATAATATAGGATTCAGAGTGATCGACAGACTTTCAAAAGACCTCGGCATCGACCTTTCAAAGTCCCGCTGCAGTGCGGCAACGGGACAGTTGCAATGGGAAGGCCATAAGCTGATACTCGCGAAGCCCGAAACGTTCATGAACTTGAGCGGCGACAGCGTAGCGGAACTTGTCAGGTGGTTCAAGATCGAGGCCGGCCACCTCATCGTGGTGCATGACGATCTTGACATCGAGCCGGGCAGCCTGAAAGTGCGCCAAAACGGCAATTCCGCGGGGCACCACGGCGTCGAATCCATAATTAAAGCGCTCGGGAGCCCCGATCTCATACGGATAAGGGTGGGTATAGGAAGGGGATCGCTTGCCGGCGACAACTCGCAGTATGTCCTCTCCCAGGTGCCGGACGGGGAGCAGGAGATCATCGATTCCGCGGTGGTATCCGCCGCCGAAGCCGCTCTTTCGATAGTCAGGGACGGTGTTGCGGCCGCGATGAACAGGTTCAACCGGTGAACCTTGAAGAGATAGCCCTTAAACTTCTGTCAGATCCCTTCTTCGCAAGGACGGCAAGCGGGGACCGCGCGTTGATAAACGGGATATCAGGCGGCGGGAAGGCCGCAGCATATTCCGCCTTCTATCTCAAAAGACCTTCTCCCTTCCTTATCATATCCGAAAACGCCGCAACGCTCGCCGCCGACATGAAAAGCTACCTGGGGGAAGAGAGGGTCGTCCACTTCCCGTCATGGGACACTTTCCCGACGGAGGACATCTCGCCAAGCAAGGAGATAGTCGGGGAAAGATCGGCCGTTCTCGACAGGCTCATGAGCGGCGAGAAGATCGTCGTGGTCGCAAAGGTCAAGTCCGCCATAACAAGGGTGCTGCCGGCCAATGTCCTGAGGGAAAACCTGATACGTCTGGAAGCCGGGAGCGGCAGGGTCGGGAGGGACGAGCTTGTGGAAAGACTGGTGAGGCTCGGCTTCAAGAGGCGCGACATAGTGGGAGAGCGGGGAGAGCTCTCGGCGCGGGGCCAGATCGTCGACATTTTCGCTTCGAACCTTGACGACCCGGTACGCGTGGAATATTCGGGCGACACAGTTGAATCCATCAGGTATTTCGACGCCGAGTCGCAGCGGTCAAAAAAGTCCATCGGCTCCGTGAGCATATACCCCCTGCATGAAATAGTGCCGGAGGACCCTTCGCTGTACAGGGACGGCCTGGAAGTCACCATCCCGGAAGCATATCCCGGTTTCAGCGGCCTGATCGATTATTTCGGAAGCGGCTCGACGGTGGTCCTTGACGGGACCGAAACGCTTAAGATCGCCGCAAGCCGCTATGCGGGCGAGGTGGAGATGTTCAGGGCCGGGGAAGGCAGATACCTGATCGCATTTGAGGAGCTCCTTGACCGCGCCGCCGGGAAAAGGCTCATCGAATACGAGCCGGGTCCCGGGACGGCCGACCTTAAGCTTGCCAGAAGCGATGAGTTCCGCGGCCGCGTGGACCTTTTCATAGAAAGGGCAAGGGAGCTTAAGGAAGACCGCGCCGTGGTCATAGCCAGCAAGCAAGCCGACAGGCTGTACGGATCTCTCATTGACGGCGGATTGAGCGCCAGGAAAGTGGAAAAGCTTACCTCTATCGGTAAAGGCATGATCTACGTGCTTTTCGGCGAAATGTCCGATGGCTTCCAGGCGGAGGGGATCTCGCTTTTCACCGACAGGGAGATATTCGGGACACCCGCGCCAAGACAGAAGTTCGCTCCAAAACCCAGGGAGGGAGTGGACAAGGACCTTCTGGCGGATCTCGCGATGGAAGATCACGTGGTGCATGAGAATTACGGCATCGGCATCTACAAGGGCTTGAAGAAATTGAACATCGGCGGCGCGGAGCAGGAATATCTGCAGATAGATTACGCGGAAGGCGATGTGCTCTATGTCCCTCTGCACCAGATGGTTCTGGTCGAGAAGTACACGGGAAGCGGCGGCCACAAGCCGAAGATAGGCCGGCTTGGCGGGAAGGACTGGCTCAGGACAAAGCTCAGGGCCAGAAGATCGATAGAGGATATGTCGGAGGAATTGCTGGACATATATTCGAAGCGGATAGAACAGAAGGGCTTCACATACCCTCCGGACACTCTGTGGCAGGCGGAGTTCGATAAGTCATTCCCGTATGAGGAGACGCCCGACCAAGACAAGGCGATACGGGAGATAAAAAGGGAGATGGAATCGGGAGTCCTGGTGGACCGCCTGGTGTGCGGCGATGTGGGGTACGGGAAGACGGAGGTGGCGGTGCGGGCGGCCTTCAAAACCGTGTCGGCCGGGAAACAGGCAGTGGTCCTCGCTCCCACGACGGTGCTTGCCGACCAGCATTTCAGGACGTTCTCCGAAAGGTTCAAGCCTTACCCCTTCAAGGTGGAGCTCCTTTCAAGGTTCAGGTCAAGGGAAGAACAGGCGGAGGTGCTCGCTTCGCTTGAGAACGGGTCCGCCGACCTGGTCATAGGAACGCACAGGCTGCTCCAGAAGGACGTTAAGTTCAGGGACCTGGGACTGATAGTAGTGGACGAAGAGCAGAAATTCGGCGTGGCGCACAAGGAAAGGCTCAGGAACCTCTCAAAGAACGTGAACGTGATAACGCTTACCGCCACCCCGATACCCAGGACGCTTTACATGTCGCTCTCCGGCATCAGGGAAATGAGCCTCATCGCCACACCTCCGCTCGACAGGTCCCCTGTGCGCACTTACCTGCGGGAGTGGAACGAGAACACGATAAAGGAGGTCATGCACAGGGAGCTGGAAAGGGGCGGCCAGGTGTACTTTGTGCACAATTTCGTGAAGACGATCGATAAGGTGGCGGACACCGTGGGGTCGCTCGTCCCGGAAGCGAAGGTGGCAGTCGCACACGGCCAGATGAAAGAGGACGAGCTGGAGGACATCATGATAAGGTTCGTGAACGGCGAATACGACGTCCTTGTCTCGACAAGCATCATAGAGTCGGGGCTGGACATACCGTCCGTCAACACCGTCCTTATCGACCACGCCGAGAACTTCGGCCTGTCCCAGCTTTACCAGATAAGAGGACGGGTGGGAAGGTCATCAACAAGGGCGTTCGCGTATCTTCTTTACCACAAGGAGAACGTACTCACCGAACAGGCGGAGGGAAGGCTCACCGCGATACAGGAATTCACGTCGCTCGGCTCCGGCTACAAGCTGGCCATGGCGGACCTTGAAATAAGGGGCGCCGGCAACATCCTGGGTGCTGAGCAGCACGGGCACATGCTGAACGTCGGATTCAACATGTACTGCGAGCTCCTGGAGGAATCGATAAGGGAGCTCAAGCACATCGAGATGCCCCCCGCAAAGAAGGTCTTCATTGACCTGAAAGTGGACGCATTCCTGCCCGCCGATTACTCGCCGGACGAAAAACAGAGGATCGCGCTCTACAAAAGGATGAACCGGATAAACACGGAAGCGGAGATCGCTGATCTGAGGGCGGAGCTGACCGACAGGTACGGCGCACTGCCCAAGGAAGCCGAAACACTGCTTAAGATCATCCGTATAAAGATCGAGGCCGGGAACAGGGATATCGTCAGCATCACGGGGGGTACGGATGCCGTGGAGATGAGGACACTGTCCGGCAAAAAGATCACGATCGACACGAAGGGATCCTCCAAGGAAAAATGGCTCAAGATGGTAGCGGATAAGATTAGACAACTTGGATAATATATGGTAGATTATGCCGGCATGAAAAAGAGCGCAGCCGCAGTTCTTGCTTTGATCTTCATCCTTTCGTGCCCGGTCTTTACGGCAGTGAAAACGACGGTAAAAAGACCGGTCAAGCCGAGAGTCACAGCCCCCGCAAAGAAAACCGCCCCGAAAAAGCCCGCCGAATGGGCCGCCAAGGTGAACGGCGACGTTATCTCCATGGAATGGTACAACAGGGCCCTGAACACGAGCTTAAAGCAGATAAACAGGGAGATAAGCACGGAAGCGACCGGGGAAGAGGAACAGGTGGTCAAGGACGCCAAGCGCCGGATCCTTGAACAGATAATCGAGGCCGTCATCTTCATGCAGTGGGCGGAAAGGGAAGGCATAGAGGTAAAGGATACTGAGATCAAGGCCCGGATCCAGAAGATCAAGAAAGGCTTCCCGACCCCGCAGGAATTCCACAAGTCCCTGGCCGATCAGGGAATAAGCCCTCCCGACCTGGAAAGGGACGTGAAAAAACAGATAATAACCGACAGGTTGATCGCCGCCAGGGAAAAGAAGCTGGCGGTGAGCGACGAGGAGATGCAGGCCTTCTATGACAAGAACATCGAACTTTACCAGCCCGTTAGCCGCATACGGCTGAAACAGGTCTTTGCGAAGGACCGCAACGACATAAACAAGATAAAGAAATATCTCAGCGGAGGGGGCAAGTTCATCGGCGAGGACATAGGGCTGGTGGAGCCCGGCCAGCTGCCGGTCGAGGACTCGTCCCTTTTCAAGCTCAAGGTGGGCGAGATAAGCGAGATAATCACCGGAGAGGCAGGATTCTACATTTTCAGGATGGAAGAGAAGATCTCGGCCAAACAGACGACCTTTGATGATGTGAAGGACAATATCCGCAGGTTCCTCCTCTCAGAAAAGGCCCGCACCCAGTACCTTGACGACCTCAAGGAGGAAAAAAAGAACGCGAAGATCACGGTGACCCCTAAGCTTCAGTACCTTTTCGAGGAGATCATTTCGCCAGAAGGAGCACAGCTTCCTTCAGCAAGTTCTTAGAATCGTTCTTTGAGGAGTCAATGAGGAACTCGGTCAGCGCCTGCCTTATTTCGCCAAAAGTGTAAACGTTGTCCTGCTTCTCCCCGATATAAGCCCCTTCTCCGCCCGCTTTTTGCTTCATTGAGAGCTCCCTGCCTATATCGTTGGTGACCTCGTTGGATATCGAATCCACGAGACTGCGGCTGGTCACCTCCATGATCAATTTGCCGTCATCGAATATCTTCACGGAGTCGTTCGAAATGACTATTTCCTCGTTCACGACACGATCGGAATTGAGCTGTGAAAGGTATACGGCCATTATCTTCCTCGCCACTTCCGGATTAACGCGATTGCCCACTATGAACTTTGGATGGACGTTCACACAGGTGTGCTTCGCGTTCACATTGACCGGCTTGCCGTAATCCTTCCAGAACGCCTCGAGCGCCTTTTCGAACCAGAAAAGATCTTCTTTTTCGCTCATGCTTTTCTCCCGAGTATCTCAATGATGTCCCTGTACGGATATTGTTCTTTTCCGTCCGGCCCCTGGATCTTCCCCAGGATCTTCGCCATGGGCCCAATTTCATAGCCGGCTTCCGGCGCTGTCTGCTGATCCAAAGTGAGTTTAGAGGCTTCATCCAGTTTTCCGCCTGCTTCCAGCGGGCGCTCGATCATTTTTACAACGGCCTGTGCCTGCTGGAACGGGGCCTCAAGTTCCTTTATCGGGTCCTGGCCGATCGAGGCTTTGTACAGGTTCACTTTATGGATCATGCCGGGAGGAAGCTTTGCAAGCCTTTTCAGGGTGTCGGGGCGATTGATGAACCTGATAAGATTGATCCTGGCTGTCGGATCACTGATCTTGCCGATGATCTCCTTGAGCTGGTCCTTCCTCACCTCCACGGTCTTGCCGCTGTCCGACTGGAAAATGAAAGAAACATTGAGCTTTGCGAACTGCTCAATGATATCGCTCAGCTTGAGCTGGGAAAGCAGGTAGGTTTCCTGCATACCCGTGATATTCAGATAATTACCTTCAATTGCCATACGGCCTCCCTTACATTTATATTATCGTGTCGGGAAGCCAAAAACTTGTGAGGAATTTATCTACAAAACGCGACTTTCATCTTCAGATTCATATGTGGAGTAATAATAAGGGGTGTACGCCTCGAATTCCGCCCCGCAAGTGTCGACCAATTTGAATACAGGGTTGATATCCAGACTTTTTCTTAACCTGTAAATACTGTCCTCATCCGTTCCAAGAAGTTTCGCAAGATATACGTCGGAAAATCCGTTTGCTTTCGCTTTGGCAAGGATCTCTTTGGGCACCCGTTTTCCCCTGTATGTCCTGATCTCATCCTCCATATCGATCAGTTCCTTCATGTTGTGCAGGAACCATTTATCGATCTTTGACAGGTCATGGATCTCATCCAGGGAAAAACCGTTCTTGAACGCCGCCTTGATATAGAACGGCCTTTCGGGATTCGGGATGGACAGCTTTTGTTTTATATCACCTTGTGTTAACCCGACGTCTTTTACATCCTCAAGCCCGAACGCCTTTATCTCCATCGACCTTAAGGCTTTTTGAAAAGCTTCCTTGAAGGTCCTTCCTATCGCCATTGCCTCTCCAACCGACTTCATTGATATGGTAAGGGTCGGATCGGCAGCCGGGAATTTCTCAAAAGCGAAACGCGGTATCTTTACTACGCAATAATCGATCGTGGGCTCAAAACACGCCGTTGTCTCGCGCGTGATATCGTTCTGTATCTCATCCAGCGTATAACCAACCGCAAGTTTTGCGGCGATCTTCGCTATCGGGAAACCTGTTGCTTTTGACGCCAGAGCCGATGATCTTGATACGCGCGGGTTCATTTCGATCACCACCATCCTGCCGTTTTCCGGGTCCACGGCGAACTGGATATTGGACCCTCCGGTTTCAACTCCGATCTCCCTTATTACTGCGATCGCGGCATCCCTCATTTTCTGATATTCCCTGTCCGTCAGGGTTTGCGCGGGAGCTACGGTTATGCTGTCGCCCGTATGGACCCCCATGGGATCGAAGTTCTCTATCGAGCAGATGATGACAACATTATCCTTCAAGTCCCTCATTACCTCCAATTCGTATTCCTTCCAGCCGATAACGGATTCTTCAATAAGGATCTCGCTTATCATGCTGGTCTCAAGACCCGTCTTTGCCATCTCATTAAATTCGCTTATGTTGTAAGCGATGCCCCCGCCTGTTCCCCCAAGGGTGAAGCTGGGTCTTATGATGGCGGGAAAACCTATGGTTTTCACGATCTCCATGGCTTCATCAAAGCTGTAAGCCTGTCCGCTTTTCGGAAGGTCAAGCCCTATCTTCTGCATCGCCTTTTTGAACTTTTCCCTGTCCTCGGCCTTTTCTATCGCCTTTGCATTTGCCCCGATCATTTCAACCTTATACTTCTTGAAAACACCCTTCTTTGCAAGAGCGAACGCCGTATTAAGTGCGGTCTGTCCCCCGAGCGTGGGAAGCACGGCGTCAGGTCTTTCCTTTTTGATGATCTTCTCGACCACATCAGGCGTTATAGGTTCAATATAAGTCCTGTCAGCCATTATCGGGTCAGTCATTATCGTCGCGGGATTACTGTTCACAAGTATGATCTTATAGCCCTCTGACCTCAGAACCTTGCAGGCCTGGGTGCCTGAATAGTCGAATTCGCATGCCTGCCCTATAATTATTGGCCCTGATCCGATTATCAATATGCTTTTTATATCTGTTCGTTTAGGCATTTATAGCTACCTTTTCCTCTTTGCCATTAACTTGATGAATTCCTTAAATAGATATTTCGCGTCATTCGGGCCCGGAGACGCCTCCGGATGATACTGGACCGAAAAAGCGGGCAAATGCTTATGCCGCATGCCTTCCGCTGTCTTATCGTTCAAATTAATATGCGTCAGCGCGACCTGATCTTTCGGAAGCGAATCGATATCAACGCAGAAACCGTGGTTCTGTGAGGTTATATCCACTTTTCTCGTCCTCACATCCATAACGGGTTGATTTGCCCCGCGGTGGCCGAATTTCAGCTTGTAAGTTTTCCCTCCCAATGCCAGCCCCAGTATCTGATGTCCAAGGCAAATGCCGAATATCGGTATCTTTGCACCGATCAGAAGTTTGACGGTCTGGATGACGTCAGTAACTGCCGCCGGATCGCCGGGCCCGTTCGAGAGAAGCACGCCATCCGGCTCCATTTTCTTGATCTCTTCAAATGACGCATCTGCCGGAACAATCGTTACGCGGCAATCGTTGTTAGCAAGCTCACGCATGATATTGATTTTCGCTCCGCAATCAACTACAACAACATGATATTTGCCCTTGCTGTTGAAAACGTACTTTTTATCGGGCGCTACCTCTCTGACCAGGTCCCTGCCCACAAGCCCCGGGGAATCCTTGGCCTTTTTTATCAGGCTAGCCCTGTCAAGGTCGACAGTCGATATGACCGCTTTCATCGCTCCAGCTGACCTTATATGCTTGGTAAGCGCCCTGGTATCGATGCCTTCAAGGCCGATCACCCCGTGCTTTTTAAGAAAATCCTGAAGTGAAAGATCCGCGCGCCAGTTGCTCACGATCCTGCTGCATTCTTTTACCACAAAACCCTCGACCTGCGGCTTCGTCGACTCGAAGTCTTCCTTGTTTATGCCGTAATTACCGATAAGAGGATAGGTCATTGCGACGATCTGGC